>CAYTLS010000279.1:0-4348 GCA_964438745.1 uncultured bacterium | reverse complement strand
AGATGTATGAGTATTGGCATAAAATTGCAGCAAATATTGCAGATAGTCTTCAATAGATTTCAATGCTCTTCCACTGGCTGTGTAATCCGCATAAACCAACGGTCGTTTACCGTAAGGCGTCTCAAAAAGCATATCTTTGCCAATAATTTCCTTACGTAGCCAGTCCAGGCTCGCGATCATTTTTTTCTCGTCCATTGCTCTCCCCGTATTAATAGAAAACTTACCCTGAAATATAGAATTGTTTATGATTTTTTTAAAAAGATTTTTTATAGCGCATTGTCCAATGTTTTTCCCTTTATCAGTGTGACCAATAAGAAAATCAATCAATTAAAATTATCCTTTAGTGACAATTTGTGACAATTGTTACATTTTATTTCAATTTTTTACTGTTAATTACTACAATAATTAATTAGAATATTAGATATTATTGCAGCACAGAATAAAAAAAGCCGCGAAAAATCGCATACAACTGACAACTTTTTCTCATATCAAGGACTCATAAAAACGTTTTGTAAAAATTAGCGGGAGGATTAGCATGGAAAACCAAACATCTCTGTTCACCAAAATCATATCCATATTTTGGGAACCGAGCAAAACATTTAAAGCGATCAGCGAAAAAGTAACAGCTGTGGATATTATTATTCCGCTATTACTGGTGACTATAGTTTCGTGGGTGACAATTCCCTATGTAACACCAATCGCGATTAACGAACAGAAATCAAAAGTAGAACAATCAGATAGATTCAGTGAAGAACAAAAAGAAGCAATGCTGGAGAGAATGGATGGCGGTAATAAAGTCATCGGATACATTGCGACACCGGTAACGGTTATAATTTTATCGGTGTTATTGGCACTCGTCCTCTGGTTTGTTGGCAATTTCATATTAGGAGGCGACCGTAAGTTTATGGAAATGTGGGCGGTAGCGGCTTTTGCCGGACTCATTGATATGGTGGCATCCATTGTTAAGGTTCCGCTTATGGTTCAGAAAGGAACTTTAAATATTTATACCAGCCTGGCCATTTTCATGGAAGAATCCGGGTCTTTTCTTTTTAGATTTATGAAAAATATCGATGTCTTTTCTTTGTGGAAGATTATCATCCTCGCAATCGGTTTAAGTGTACTCTACAAGAAAAAACTGACAACGCCATTGACTATATTAATTGTTTTATGGCTAATATATTGTCTTGGAGCAGCAGCCTTAGCAGGATTAAATCCCTTAGGCTAAACGAAATTAATTTTAGAACAAACAGGAGTTTGATATGAGAAAAAGTATTGTTGTAAGTTTGTTAATCATTTCATCATTATTCGCCGGTGAAAAATATACACTGGAAGAATGTCTGGACATTGCACAGAAAAATAATCCGGATATGATGATGTCCAATCAGCAGTTGGAAATTTCCAGAAACCAATTGTCCCAGGCCCAGGGCAATTTTTTGCCTTCTTTGAACTCTTATGTACGGACTCAGAGACGCTCCCAGGGAGACAGTGAATATTTGTATCAGGGTGCAAAAGTCACTCAGGAAGGCGCCACATCAAATTATTATGAAGCCGGTCTCAGTTTGAACCAACCTCTTTTTAATTCTGATATTCTGAGCGGGTATAAGTTGGCTAAAAATGGTGTCACACAAGCGGGTGTTTCAAAAAATCAGACCCGGCAATATTTGATTTATGATGTTACGGAAAAATTCTATACCTATCTAAAGGCCCAGGAACTTTTAAACGTTTACGAGAAAGCCCATAAAAATTCTCTGGAACAGTTGAAAAAGACAGAGGAAATGCAGCGCCTCGGTCAGGTGGCCAAAAAAGATGTATTGAAAGCAAAAGTTAAAGAGGGAAGTGACAGATTAAATATCATCAACCAGCAAAAAGCCCTTGAAACTTCAGCAATAAATTTACAGGCGGCAATGGGAATCGATCCCAATGATGAAAATTTTGTAGTATACGAAAAAATTTATGAGCCTGTAAAAGGTGTTACACTGACCGCGGCAAAAGAATATTCTTTTGAAAACAATAATGATCTGAAATTGTTGGAAGAACAAAAAAAGAGCGCGGAATTACAATATCAAATGGCAAAATCAGCTTACCTGCCGACATTGTCAGCTTCTTTTGGATATAGCAGGGGCGGAAACCAATTTGACAGGATTTATTCAGAAACGGACAAATGGTGGAACAGTTCTTTAACACTTAGCCTGGGATTTTCTCTTTTTGAGGGATTCAAAAGAAAGAACGAAGTTCAGATCAAACAAATTGAATCCAATATCTATGATGAGCGGATTCGCAAACAAAAGATTCAGATGACATCCAATCTGGATGATCTGGTCAGAACTCTGAATACTTACAAAGAAATGTTGGAAATCAACCAGATCAATCTAAATTCGGCCAAAGAAGACTTGAGACTGGCCCAGGAAATGTATAAACTAAACTCGGCAACCTTCTTGGAGGTGCTGGATGCGCAGGCTGCCCATACAAGAGCAGAGTCTGACATTATTAGAATCAAGTATGAAATGAAAATTACAGAAGCACAACTTAAACTGGCAATGGGTACGCTATAACAGAGATGGGATAAGGATATGAAAAAAAAGAACACAACGAAAATTATAATTTTAATTCTGGCCCTGGTGGTGATTGCCGGACTGATTATCTTTAACATAAAAAAGAGTTCCGGTAAAACTATTGCGGTTGACACCGAAAAAATCGAGCGGGAAAAAATCGTCCAGAAAATTAATGCCTCCGGCACACTGGCTCCAGTGGTACAGGTTAAAAAAAGTGCCAAAGTCAGCGCCCGGATAATCAACCTTACAGTCAAGGAAGGCGATCTGGTAGAAGAAGGCGATTTGTTGGTGGAGATGGATAGCAAGCGCTATGAAGCGGCTTATGATCAGGCCTATTCATCCTTGCAGTCCAGCATAGCTAACTATAAAAAAGTAGAAAATGAACTCAAACGGGCTGAGGAACTGTACAAAAATGACTTAACCTCAGAGGCGGAACTGGAAGCAATTCGCGCCTCGGCAGAAGTAGCAGAAAGTCAGGTGGAACAGGCCAGAGCCTATTTAAGTCAGGCTAAGGATGATCTGGATCAGACCAAAATATTAGCCACCATGGACGGAAAGGTTACCCGTCTTAATAAAGAAATTGGTGAAATGGCGGTGGGTTCCACTTTCCAGGAAGATGTGATTTTGGAGATTTCGGACATGTCTAAGATGGAAGTCATCGTGGATATTGATGAAACCGATATTGTGGATGTTGAAATAGGTGATACTGCTGAGATCGAGATCGACGCGATACCCGATACTCTTTTTAAAGGAACTGTTTCTGAAATCGCTCACAGCGCTACGATCAAAGGCCAGGGAACACAGGAACAGGTAACCAGTTTTGAAGTGAAGATCACAGTAATTGGTCAGGATCGCCGGTTCCGCCCGGGTATGTCTTCCACAGTGGATATTATTACCGATACCCGTGATGACGCCTTGACAATTCCGATCCAGTCACTGACTGTCCGGGATAAAAAAGGAACCGCTGAAACAAGCGAGGATATGGATCAGGAAAAAGTGGAAGTAGTCTTCGTTGTAAAAGATAAAAGTGGCAATGATAATATCAACGATGCTCCCAAGGACAATTTGCTGGCCTTACAACGCAAAGTGAAAGTGGGTATCAGCAGTGATACTCATTTTGAAGTTTTAAAAGGCCTGGAAACAGGAGAATATGTGGTCACTGGCAGTTACAAAGCCATTAGCAAAGATTTAACCGATAGTAGTATGGTCGAAATAAAATCACAAGAAAAAGGAAAGGATGCAAAATGAAGAAATTATTATTCCTAATTATTGTATGCTCTTCAATAATATTCGCACAAAGTGAAATAAAACAGGATGATCCTTCAGTCAAAGATACACTGACAACCAATGAGGATTATAAGGTCGACGATGACAGTGATACCTGGATGGAAACCTGGAAAGAGATCGAACCCAGCATTCGTGATTTTCTTTCCGATGAAGATGATGAAGAAGTTGAATGGAAAGAAGAGGATGGTGAAAGACGCCGGGTCAAGAAAAAACGCGGCTATTTCCGGGCTGCCGGCGGTGGCTGGGATATATTCCAAATGCCTCTGGCGATCGATGAAATCAATACTCAGGTGAAAAGCATGGGACTGGGTGAATTTAGTTCCACCATGGATTATTACGGTGGCGGCGGCTGGGTTTTCCTCGGCGATAAATATCGTATCGGTGGACTTGGAGCCGACGGTAGCATGATGGTGTCTGACACAGATGACGGTATCCGCAAAAAAGTTGAATTTGATATGCAATTTGGCGGATTCATGATTGAAAGAGTCTGGCATCCATTTTCCAAAACA
>CAYTLS010000278.1:0-4355 GCA_964438745.1 uncultured bacterium | reverse complement strand
TGTCGTATATCACTTGAAATCAACTCATCAGGTGGTATCAATATCATTATTAAAAGCAAAGTCAAACAATTTTTTGAGGACCATTATTCTTCAATAATCAGAGGCTCCATTAAAAAATACGGAATTCCGCATTGCACAGTTATTTTGGAGGATACCGGTGCTCTTGACTATGTTATACTTGCCCGGTTGGAGGTGGTATTAGCCAAAGCGACCGGCAAAGATGTAAAATTATTGCCCACTGCCGCACCATCCCGGAAAATATCAATCTTTCCGGATTCCTTTCGACGGTCCCGGCTATATTTGCCGGGAAATAATCCTAAATTTTTTATCAATGCCGGTCTCTATCAATCCGATGGAATTATTTTTGATCTGGAAGATTCGGTAGCGCCGGAAAAGAAAGATGAAGCCAGAATTTTGGTTCGAAATGCTATTGTGGCCGGTGATTATAATCAATCTGAAATTATGGTGCGAATCAATCAATTGCCATTGGGACTGAAGGATTTGGAATATGTGCTACCCTATGGTGTTGATACCATTCTGATACCAAAATGTGAATCAGCTGAGACTATTCACAAAATTGAAACCAAAATCAAAGTCCTGCGAAAACAGAGCGGACTGGATAAGCCGGTCTACCTGATGCCGATCATTGAGTCAGCGCTGGGAGTCATCAAAAGTTATGAAATCGCAACTGCATCAGAGACCATTGTTGCCTTAACAATAGGCCTGGAGGATTATACCGCCGATCTTGGCATTGAACGAACAAATGATGGCAAAGAGAGTGAATTTGCTCGTAATATGCTCGTCAATGCGGCAAAGGCCGCCGGTGTGCAGGCTATTGATTCGGTGTTCTCAAATGTTGAAGATATGGACGCTTTATATAAAAATGCGCGGCAGGCGAAGATTATGGGCTTTGACGGCATGGGATGTATTCACCCCCGGCAGATTGAGATCATTCACAAAGCCTTTGCCCCGACACCATCAGAAATTGATAAAGCAAAAAAAATCATTAGGGCCTTTAATAAAGCCCAGGCTGAAGGCAAGAGTGTTGTTTCATTGAATTCCAAAATGATTGATCCTCCGGTAGTCATTCGTGCTCAAACTATTATAAAAATGGCAATTAAAAATAATTTACTTGATGCAGATTGGGAGGAGAAGGAAAATGAGTAAAGATATGATAAAAAATGCTATCGGCCGTCTGGTACCGACAAGTGTCAATGGTGAAAAAGTTATTCCTTTTAAAGGAATAAACAATCATCGGCCTCAGGGCAATAAATATGCTCCCAGAATCAGTACAGCAATCGATTTCCCCGATAAAGATAGTAAATTACAGCCATCCCTTGAAAAGGCGTTAAAAGCCGCCGGGATGAAAGACGGCATGACGATTTCAACCCACCACCATCTTCGCAATGGGGATTTCATTGCCAATCAGGTTTTCAAAATTGCTCAGGAAAACAAGGTCAAAGATCTGGTCTGGTTTCCGTCAGCCTCGTTTCCATGTCATGCCCCGATCATTGATCAATTAAAAGACGGTACAATCAACCGGATTGAAGGCAGTATGAATGGCCCCTTAGGTAAATTTGTATCTGAAGGTAAAATGAAAGGAACGGCTGTATTACGCTCACACGGAGGTCGTTATCAGGCAATACAAGATGGTGAAGTAAAAATTGATATTGCAGTGATCGCCGCGCCAACTGCTGATAGTTTTGGAAATGCCAATGGCTTACACGGCAAGTCGGCCTGTGGTGGTCTGGGATACGCATTAGCTGATTTTCAATACGCTGATAAGGTCATTATTGTCACGGATAATTTAGTTGATTTTCCGGCTGTTCCCATGCAGGTGGAGGGGAATTATGTAGATTATGTGGTGAAAGTGGATTCAATTGGTGATCCCAATAAGATCGTATCCGGAACCACACGTATCACAAAAAGTCCCGATCGTCTGATGATTGCTGACCTGACCACAAAATTTTGTCAGGCGGCCGGTATCTTGGTGGATGGTTTTTCATTTCAAATGGGAGCCGGCGGAACCTCTCTGGCTGTGGGTAAAAATTTCCATGACATCATGAGACGCGATAATATTAAAGCCAGATTTGCCGTTGGAGGAACCACAAAATATGCGGTTCAGATGCTGGAAGAAGGCTATTTGGATTATTTACTGGATGCCCAGACCTTTGATCTGGAAGCGGTACGGTCCATGCAGAAAAATCCCAATCACATTGATATTTCAATATTTCACTGCTATGATTTTCATGGCAAGGGAACTTATGAGTCCAGAATCGATGTCCTGACCTTAGGCGCCACCGAGGTGGATATCAATTTTAATGGGAATGTAAATACGCATTCCGACGGTTATCTGCTTCATGGGATCGGTGGCTGGCAGAACTGTCTCTACGCGAAATGCACCATTTTACCAATTCCATTGTTCCGCAATCGGATTCCGGTGATTCGTGATGAAGTGACAACCGTGACCGGCCCTGGTGAATTGGTGGACGTTATTGTCACTGAGCGTGGCATTGCGATCAACCCGAACCGTCAGGACTTGCTGGATGCTGTCAAAGGGTCTGGATTACCTCTTAAATCCATCGAAGAGATGAAGGATGAAGCAGAAAAGATCTGTGGTAATCCCGCTAAGCCCGAACTAGACGATGAAGTGGTTGCAGTTATTAAATGGCTGGATGGTACTGTAATTGATTCAGTTTATAAGGTAAAAACATAATCCGGTAGCGCAAAGACGACTTTATTCCCTGACTATAGAAAAACCAAAAAGGCGGTCCGTCCAGACCGCCTTTTCTATTAGTTGTGCGATAAAAGGAACGGTTACTTCAAATTAATACCGGTGTATTTAAACTGGGGAATTTTGCCATGAATATCCCTTTCGTTTATATGTGCCGTAATGGTTCGTTTTTCTCCCGGCAGGATTGAAATATAGTTGTCACTGAAAAATACCGGCAGGATTGAGTCGCCGGTCTTTCTATCGAGGATTTTGGATTCGACAAAAAAGGCAATCTGATCACCCGGATTTTCAAAGGTAACTTTAAACGTCAGCCCGCTGTCCTCTTTAGTAAAGGTGTGGGATGCATTTATTGCCACTTTTTCCATCGTTTGAAGCGCTGTAAAATCTTCATATTGAGTCATGGGGGTAAAAAACCAGACTGAATTTTTGTAATCCAGTTCTGCCTCCTGGGTGGAGAGCCAGTAAAAATTATCAGCCACCAATTCATTCTGATTGTTTTTTAGTTTCAAGGACAAAAAGTAAGTTTTTGTAAGATTTTCAACGGCCGGCATATCATAAATCAGCGCTGATTCATTGGCTGGTAGACTGACTTTTATTTTATCAGATAATAGTGGTTTGGAATTAATATCATAAACTTGAATCTCAGCAGTTAATGCTTCAAGGGCATGTTGTTTTTCATTCACCGCATAAATATTCCTGTCATCATAATTAAAAACAATATTGACAGGCCGACAACCATGCTGCGCACCATAAAATGCACCATTGGGCATCAGGTACCAATCATACAATTGCCAGAAGGTTTCCGGCCAGGCGGAATTCAGCATCCATTGCACGATACCGGTAGCAATCGGGCGATTTACCTGAAAGGCCTCATACATCGGGCGCATTGTTTCATAATTGGATAATTGACAATAGGTTGCGAAGTCTTCAATGTTATCGAATTCACCATATTTTTTATTGAAAGCATTGAGAAACCGGTCTAAGGTTTGAAATTCATTGCGGCCATTATGATAGTGAAAAACATCATTGGTCACAGGCCAGAGTTTATCTTCAGGAATCATTTTCTTAAGTGATTCAAGAGGGGGGACCTGCGCACCTGGACCCGTTTCTGTATTGAATCCGTAAGCACCGCCCAGTTTCCGGTTTTCATACCAATATTTTGGTGGTGTGTAGGCGTAGGGACCTGTCATTTTTACGCCGGGACACCCGGAAATTTCACTATAATTTGGATTGTCATGAAAACCGTCAAAATCGGGATAATCGGCAACTTCATCATAATTCCAACTGGTTTCCATTTTATAAGCCACATCATAATCCATCATTTTACAGGTGGACAAAATGGGTCGGGTCGGATCCGCTTTGAGGATTTCAGTTGTCAGAGATTTTTCAAATTCAGGCCGAAGCAATTTGTCACTGCCAAATACCCAGGTGAAAATAGAGGCGTGATTCCTCAACCATTCCACCTGATCCAAATAAGCCCGCGTATGCAATGCCTGATCTTCTTTAGTATGGATAGACAGGTATTGTGTTTCCGGACGACCGCAATAGCCAGCCCATTCCCAATGACA
This sequence comes from uncultured bacterium, assembly GCA_964438745.1. Taxonomy (GTDB): domain Bacteria; phylum Fidelibacterota; class UBA2242; order UBA2242; family JAFGTP01; genus JAFGTP01. Next base: position 53 of record CAYTLS010000278.1, on the reverse strand, counting down.
ACTCCAGCCAATCATTAGCAGGTGAGTATGACTCCGCAAGATTTGAAAAACGA
>CAYTLS010000277.1:0-4361 GCA_964438745.1 uncultured bacterium | reverse complement strand
TACTCCCTACATACTCCGCGTTCTCCTCTATTTTTTCCTTTTTCATTACCAGCTATAATTTTAACTGTATCATTTTTTTTGATTCGTTGCATTTATCCGTCTCCTTTAAAGCACTTCATGGGCCATTGAGACAATTTTCGTGAATTCTTTTTCACGCAACTCTCTGGCCACAGGTCCAAAAATACGAGTTCCTCGGGGTTCATTATTGGCATCAATAATAACAGCTGAATTATCGTCAAACCGTATATAAGTACCGTCTTTTCTGCGGACTTCTTTCGCGGTTCTCACGATGACAGCTTTTTGAACATCACCTTTTTTCACTTCGCCACCCGGAGATGCATGTTTTACAGTAACAGTTATAACATCGCCAATGGTAGCTGTTTTTTTACCGGTTCCACCGAGGATGGCGATACAACGTACTTTTTTTGCTCCTGTATTATCCGCTACATTCAATGTAGTTTCTCTCTGAATCATTTCCTGTTACCTCTTTATCTTTCTTAATGACCTAAAATTTCTACCAGACGCCATCTCTTCTTTTTGCTCAGAGGTCTTGACATCTCGATTTTAACTTTATCACCTTCCTGACATTTGTTTTCAGGATCATGGGCGAAAAACTTAGATCTTTTTTTAACATATTTTTTATAAAGTGGATGTTTTACTTTGTTCTCGATGGATACGATAATGGTTTTATCCATTTTGTTACTAGTAACTGTACCCGTTAATCTCTTTTTTAATTTTTCAGCACTCATTTAAAACTTTCCCATATTAATTTGATTTTCTTATTCCTAGTTCATACTCATGGAGAACAGTTTTGATTTGTGCGATTTCTTTTCTGATCTCCCTGATTCTAATAGGATTTTCCAACTGTTGCATCGCTTTTTGAAACCGTAGGTTTTCCAAAGCATCGATATTATCCTGCAATTTTGTTTTCAATTCATCTATGGAAAGTTCTCTTAATTGCTCTTTTTTCACAATCAACTCCTAATATTCTTTTCTTGCAACAAGTTTTGTTTTAATAGGTAGCTTATGAGAAACTTTTTCAGCTAATCGTTTCATATTAACTTCACTAGATTCTACTTCAAACAGAATTCTACCGGGCTTGACAACTGCTACCCAATATTCAGGTGTACCTTTACCTTTACCCATACGTGTTTCCGCTGGTGTAGCAGTGACAGGCTTATCAGGAAAGATTCGGGTCCACATTTTCCCGTTTTTTCTAATTTCCCGGGAAATTACCACACGACACGCTTCGATCTGCCTGGAATTAATCCAGCCCGAATCAAGAGCTTTGATTCCGTACTGACCGAAAGCAACTGTGCTGCCTTTTAAAGCTAACCCTTTTCTTCTGCCTCGATGTTGTTTTCTATATTTTACTTTTTGTGGTACTAACATGTTTAATCCTTAATTTACTTTGAAGTTTTTTCGCCGTTGCAGATCCAAACTTTGATACCAATGCTACCATAAGTAGTAAACGAGGTTACTGAGGCAAAATCAATATTTGCCCGCAGGGTCTGTAATGGGACGCGACCTTCATTAAAGGATTCGGTTCTTGACATATCAGCACCGCCGATACGACCACGAACCTGAATTCTGACACCGTCAGCACCCATTCTCAATGCACTTTTCATGGCTTGTTTTACAGCTCTTCGGTGCGAGACTTTTTTAGCCAATTGCTGTGCAATGTTCTGACCGACCAAAGTAGCATCTAATTCCGGTCTTTTGACTTCAGTTACATTAATTTGAACATTTGTGTTTGTTAGCTTCTGAAGTTCCATTTTCAACTGGTCAACTTCCTGACCTTTTTTTCCAATAACAATACCTGGACGTGCAGTATTTATAATGATAGTTATTTTCTTGGATGTTCGATGGATGTCTAGCGAAGATATTCCCGCATTCGGGAGTCTGTTATTGATATATTTTCTCAAATGAATATCTTCTGCAAGTTTGTCTTTGAAATTCTTTTCATCAAACCAGATACTTTTCCATTCTTTATTGTATCCGATTCTCATTCCGATTGGATTAACTTTTTGACCCAAAAATGACCTCCGAATTAATTTTTATTTCTATCATTTTTTTCAGCAACAACCACGGTCAAATGACTTGATCGTTTACGAATGATCGTTGCACGTCCCATTGCTCTTGGACGAAATCTTCTGGCTGTCGGCCCTTCGTTAACGAAGATTGTTTTGATATACAGCTCTTCCGGTTCCAAATGGCCACCGTCGTCTGTATTCAACAGATTGGATACTGCTGATCTTACAGTTTTTTCTACCTGTATAGAGGCTTTTTTATTGCTGAAATGTAAGGCGTTTAACGCTTTTTCCAGATCTTTGCCCTTAATCAGTTCACAAACCTGCCTGATTTTTCTAGCCGATTGTCTAATATTTCTTTGAATTGCTTTTGCTTCCATTTTTGCTCAACTTCTTATTTTAGATTAGCTATTCACTCTTTCTGTGACCTCTGAAGGTCCTTGACAAAGCAAATTCTCCCAGTTTGTGGCCAACCATGTTTTCTGTTATGAAAACCGGGATAAACTTATTTCCGTTATGTATTGCCACAGTATATCCAACAAAGTCAGGGGAGATCGTGGAGCTTCTTGCCCAAGTCTTAATGACTTGCTTTTTGCCTGTTTCTTGTAATTTTTGGACCTTATTAAGCAATCTCTCGTCAATATATGGGCCTTTTTTAATAGAACGACTCATTTAATCTCCTATCTATTTTTTCCGTCTTTTGACAATAAATCTATCACTTTGATTTCTACGCTTGCGGGTTTTCAGTCCTTTGGACTTCTGTCCCCAAGGCGAGACCGGGTGGCCACCACCGGAGGTACGACCTTCTCCACCACCCATCGGGTGATCGATCGGATTCATTACAACACCTCTTACTTTTGGTCTCCGTCCTCTGTGTCTGGTCATTCCGGCTTTACCGACCGTTACTTTTTCATGGTCGATATTACCGACAACACCGATTGTCGCCAAACTATTTTTCGGTAACAATCTTAATTCACCTGAGGGCATTCCCAAAGTAACAAATTTACCTTCTTTTGCAACTACTTTTGCATAAGATCCGGCGCTGCGCGCGATCTGACCGCCACGTCCCGGGTAAAGTTCAATATTATGTACGGAAGTACCGCTTGGAATTTTTTCCAGTGGCAAGGTATTTCCGCGTTTGATTGGCACTTCTTTTCCGGAAACAATTTTGTCGCCGACATTAATTCCGGCAGGTGCTAAAATGTAGCGCTTTTCACCATCATCGTAGCATACCAGGGCAATGTGTGCAGATCGGTTAGGATCATATTCAATACCAATAACTTTAGCCGGAATATCATGTTTATCTCGTTTGAAATCAATAATTCTGTATTTTCTTTTGGAGCCACCACCTATATGTCTGGAGGTGATTCTTCCGTTATTGTTTCTGCCACCAGTTTTTTTAATCGCAGACAACAGACTTTTTTCAGGTACAAATTTCGTTATTTCATCATTTGCATTATATGTCTGATATCTCTGACCTGGTGTATTCGGTTTTAGTTTTCTTATACCCATGATTTATACCGCTGTTTCTCCTTGATAGAAATCAATAGAATCATCTTTGTGCAATGTAACAATTGCTTTTTTCCAACTTCTTCTATGACCTCTAGTTCTGATAACTCTTCCACCGCTTCTGACAGTCATCTCTTTTAATTTTCCTTTGACATTGATAGTAGATACATCGATCACTTTCACCTCAAACTTCTTTTCAACGGCATCTTTGATCTGAAGTTTGTTGGCATCCTTTACAACTTCAAAGGCGTATTTATTAAACTCTTCACCCAATATGGTGATTTTTTCTGTCAAAATTGGTCTTATTATTACTGTTTGTACTTTCTGCATTTCATTTCCCAATCAATTATTTAAGACAATCGTTAAGTTTCATAAGACCATCTTTATCGATTAGCACGATGTCATTTCTCATGATTGTATAAGTGGATACTTTTGTTGCTTCCATGGTTCTTACATTGGGAAAGTTCCTGGAGGCAAGGTAAAAGTTTTCACTTATATCAGAGGTAAGAAATAGTACTTTTCGGTCCTGTACGTCTAAATTTGACAGTAAACTTCTTACACTCTTTGCCTTATGGTCGTCATATTTAAAGTCATCGAAAACTCTAATGCTTTCATTTTTCAGTTTCAGTGACAAGGCACTTTTTCTGGCCAAGGTTCTGACTTTTTTATTGACTTTTGATTTATATTTATGGGGCTTTGGTCCGAAGATAACGCCACCACCGACCCATAGAGGACTTCGTCTCGATCCGGCACGGGCAACACCACGGCCTTTTTGTGGCCAGGGTTTTTTACCACCGCCCCGTTTTTCATTACGGGTCTTGG
>CAYTLS010000276.1:0-4365 GCA_964438745.1 uncultured bacterium | reverse complement strand
TGGCCAGAAAAATAAAAATATTGAAGAATACCAGGATCCCTGGTCCTTTTTTCTGCCCACAGAAGGAGATTATTATAATCCTGACCGCGATACCATCTATCGTCTGGATTATAGGGATATCAATAGTCGCAGACATGAACTATTGTTGAAAAATCCTTTTCTTGATCCTGATCAGATACTATTGGACCCGCTCCGTGAAGACCGCTACGGAAATATCCGTGGCGACATTGTTTCCGATGAAGATTCCTATGCGGTTTTTGGCGATTATATCGAGGAACGAAACGGTAGTTTTATCTGGTCTCAGGGATATGATATTCGTCCCCTGGGCGTCCGCATCACGCAGCGCACTTATTCCTGGACCATTGACGATTATATTTATATCAATTATAAAATAAAAAACATGAATGACTTTCCGCTCTATGATGTCTTTGTGGGATATTTTATGGACAATGATGTTGGTGACGCCACCGATGATATGATCGGCTTTGACCGTGAACTCAACCTCGGCTACTCCTACGATTCCGATAAGGAAGAACAGGGATGGGCCACCTCCGCCGGTTATGTGGGGGCCGTATTTGTCGAAACACCACGCAAATATTATCAGCCCGGTGAAATTCATACCGGCAATGATGGTGTTGACAATGATGGTGACGGCCTGAAAGATGAATCCGATGAATGGGAACAGATCGGACTATCAGGATTTCAGACCTGGATCCGTTCCGACCTTGGCAAGAGTGAAGCTTTTGGCGGCGATGTTGATGATTCCGAAGTGGATCATTTAAAATATTTTGAGTTAGCGCTCCAGGATACCTTTGAAGTTTATGAAGAAGCCCAGGATGTGCGCCAGCTGACCAGTTCCGGTCCGTTTCTGGAATTGCAGCCCGGCGAAGAGGTCAATGTCACGATCGCTATTGTCGGCGGTGAATCTCTGAACGACCTGAAAAACAATACCCGGGACGCCATAAAAAAATACGGAAACGGATATATTGGCCCGGAAGCGCCGCCCAGCCCGGAATTAACTGCACAACCGGCCCACAATACTATTTATCTTTCCTGGGATGACTCCCCGGAAAATACCATCGATCCTTATACCGGATTGGAGGACTTTGCCGGTTATCGTGTCTATCGCAGTACTACCGGATTGCAGAACGAATGGGAATTGCTGACGGAATATGATCTGAAAGATGATTCTACTCAGTATGACGCGTCGATTCAGTACAAGATCGGGAATTCCAATGTTGAGGCCACGCTGCACAAAGTGCTGACTGATGATGATATCGAAAACAGTTATGATTATGATACAATTGAAGATATTTTTAAGGAAGCAACATACAATATTGAATTTCGTGAAAAAACCCTGGATATCAATGGCAAACCCGTTGATACCCTCTGCGTGCTGGTTTATGACGCTACCAAAGGCCAGACCTTGCCATATAATCTGGATGCTCTCAGTGAAGGAGCCGGGTATACGGTTTATGACGGCAAATTTGCCAAGTCTTACGGGCCGATCTATGTTTCCGGTATACGCATCTATTTTAATGGCATATATATCAAAATTCAGGATGGTGAATACCAGGATTTGGATAATAATGGCGAGATTACGGAAATGGAAAAAGACCAGCAGATTCTGGCACCGGAAGATGGCGATGTTTTTGAAATCAAAACCTATAAAGCCGATGATATCGGTGATCAGACCGGCCTTGCCTATTCTTACAAAGACGAGGACCTTACCGATGGAATGACCTATTATTACGCGGTAACCTCCTATGATCAGGGAAATCCGACAAAAAATATTCCTTCTCTGGAAAGCAGTAAATATCAGAATATCACCAGTGTCATGCCGCAACATATCGGCCTGGAATATGAAGGCAAACCTAATCTGTCCACCGCTGTCTATACCGGTGACGGTAACACCACCGGAAAAATTCTGAAAGGTATCAGTAATTATGAACTGATCAATGGTCACAGCTATGAATTTCGCTTTTTTCAGAATAATCCAATCAATAATATTTCTGATATTGCGGATTATGGAATTGTCATTGACAAGGATATTGTACCACAAAGCATTAATAACCAGGATGTAGGCAACGCGCCGGATAGCAGTCACTGGGTAATTGAACTGAATAATTCAACAATTATACCCGGTAGCGTAGAATTGGCTTTCAGCGGTTCCCGCAGCGAAGTACTGGCAGATGATAGTCTGGGGGTATTGCGTGGCAATGGTAATCTGGTGGCCGTTATCAATTACGGTACCGGAAAAATTACAGTGAATTCCGCCGATGGAACGAATTTGAAAGATGATCTCAGTGCAAAAGCCAATTATCAGTGCATTAATATTATTCTGAAAGATCAGGCGACCAAAGCAAAATCCGGCGCCATGAAGTTTAATGGCAATGCCGCTTATCTCAGTTATATTTACGAAGTCAATGAGGTCAATAAGGGGGACACGCTCAGCCACGGTTTTCTGGTAGCGCCGGTGTCACCTAAGCTGGATCTGGATTCCACAGCCTGGAGTTTAGGAACCAATCCGGATAATATCTTTATGCCGCAAATCACGCCGAAAAAAGTGGAGCCCTATGATTATATTGTCACCTTCCCGGAAGACGGTACGGCTTCGGCTTATGAAGAATATTACAAAAAGCACGTCAGCCCGGATTTTAGTCAGACATTACCCTGGAAAGTATTTAACCGAACAATGGATATACAGAGCAGAACATGGAATCCGAAATTTCCTAAACCGACGGACACCATTGTGGACTGGCAATTTAATAATAAAGACAATATTGCCCGTGTGCTGCACGAGGATGCCCGTGCTGACTCCGGTATCGCCAATGTGGCCTTCGACCTGAAGTTCAACGCGGTTTTTGAAGATGAAGACCTGGGCATCAGTGATACGCTGGCGCCGCCGACGGAAGAGGACACGCTCTATCTTTTCACTTCGCGACCCTTGGGTACCAGTGACCGGTTTGAATTGACCACAACCAATATGTTTTCCAAAAAAGAGGATGTGCAGTTGAAGGATATTCGCGTAGTGCCGAATCCCTATTACATTCGCGCCGCCTGGGACACTGACCGGTTTACCCAACATCTGGATTTCCGCCATCTGCCCTCCGGTACTAATGAACCGGTGCATGTGCGAATTTTTAACCTGGCCGGCGATTTGGTTGTTCATTTGAAAAAGAACAATATTGTGGAGGCCAATGAAACTGCCGATGAACATGGCACCCTGAGCTGGAACTTACGAAATTTTGATAACCTGAAAGTTACCAGCGGGCTTTATATCTACCATGTAGAAACGGAAATTGATGGGAAAAAGAAGACTTTTACAGGCAAGTTCTGTATCGTGGTCGGATCATAGTTGAGTTTAGGTTTTAAACATAGAGGCTTATTTATGAAAAAATTCACTAAATATTTACTTTTACTTTTAATAATGGCAACTACCATTTATGGAGACCAGGGACGCGCCGGCGCCCAGTTTTTGAAAATATTTCCCGGTGTTTATGGTACCGCCCTGGGAGGCGCCAGTTCCATTCTGAATGAGTCACCGGAAGTGGTATTCTGGAATCCGGCCGGTCTGAATGACATCAAGAGCATCAGCGCTACCTTTTCCCATGCCGATTATTTTACTGGAATTAAGTATGAAAATATCGCGCTGGTAATACCGACGACCCGGGGTGTTTTTTCGATTCATGGTACCGGCTTGTTGTCCGGTGATATTCGGGAAACAACTGTAGATGAACCTGATGGGACCGGTCATTATTACACAGCCAATGATTTTAACTTTGGCATCGCTTACGGCCGGCAAATGACCAATAAATTTTCTGTTGGCGTCAGTTTTAAAGGCATTGCCCAGAATATTGACAAAGTCAATGCCTTTGGTGTTGCTTTCGATGCCGGGGCCAAGTATAACACCGGCCTGCCGGGGAATCTTAGTTTTGCTTTTACCATTCATAATTTTGGACCGGATATGCAGTATACCGGTGAAGGATTACAGGGAACCAAATCCCTGACTGATAATCCTTTTGAAGAAGAGGATGTGAAGTATGAATATGTATCGGATACCTATCCATTGCCACTGAGTTTTTCCTATGCCATGTCAGCGGAATATCCATTATCGAAAACACAGACTGTTGGCGCTTCCCTGGAAAACTGGCAGATCAAAGACCTGAAAGAGGTCTACCGGCTGGGCGTGACCTGGAAATATGACGGCCTGCTCTATCTGGCCGCCGGACATGCCAATCTGAAACGATTGTTTAATCCCGATATTTCCTACCGTGATGTTAATGGGTCCATGAAATCCCTGACTTTGGGTGCTGGATTGAACGTCGGGTATTTTAGTAGTCGTAGTCTCTGGGTAAAATATGC
>CAYTLS010000275.1:0-4368 GCA_964438745.1 uncultured bacterium | reverse complement strand
CGGATCACTTCCACTTTTTCTACATTATTCGCCATGTAAGAATCACCCAGCGGATGACCAAAAAGTCCCATGACATCCGGACGACCGTCAATCATGACTAGTACCTGGGTATTGGGAAAAGCACCCACACCACGCATGGTTATATTGCCACCGGAACCACTGCCTACGCCATAACCAACATTGGTTCTGTTGGAAACAAACAAACCGGGAATATTATCGGCAACAATATTGAGTAATGGCTCCTGGTGTTGGTTTCGCAGCATTGGTGAATTCAGTACTGAGATAGATTGTGGCAATTCATTTATTTTGCTGGCTGTCCGCGTTCCGGTGACCACTATCTGGTCAAAGTAATGGACATCCAGTGTATCAATGTATCCCATTGCCAGGGTTGATAAAATTAATAGAAAAAATGTGATTTTTGTGAATGAATGCATAAAACGCCTCCTCAGATTATTTATTTCCGGTTAAAGTAAAGGTTAATTTGCCATGATTGACACCCCGCAGCGCTACCATGGCATCCGCCATTGTCTGGATCTCCGAGCGCTTCCCTTTCAGCACAATGACTTCCAGACAATTGTTGTGATCCAGATGAATATGTAATTTGGATAATACTTTATTGTGATGATCATGTTGAATGTCGTCGAGTTTTTTACTCAAATCCGGGGTGTGATGGTCATATACCAGTGTTAATGTCCCGGCAATTTCATCATTGGATTCAATCTGTTCTTTGAGTAGAAATTCCCGGATCAGATCCCGCAGGGCTTCGGAGCGGTTGGCATAGCCTTTTTTGAGGATACTGTTATCAAATTTTTTCAGCAGATCATTGGGTAAAGAGACCCCAAATCGTTTCATATTACACTCCTTGAGTAACACAATATATATTTTCGTAACACTTCAAGATAAGCATAAAAGATTAAAAGTTATACTTTTTTTGGAAAAAATTTTCAGATTGCACCATTAATCCTGTATATTCTTCAGAAATAATAAAGAGGATCTTATGAAATATAATTTTGATGAAGTGATCAATCGCCGAGATACAAATTCCATTAAGTGGGATGCAAGAGAGATGATCAAAAAAGCCGGCATCACCGAACGCTTTGATGATGAGAGTATACCACTTTTTGTGGCGGACATGGATTTTGCCTGCCCGCAACCGGTTCTTGATGCCTTGCATAAACGGGTTGAACAAAAAATGTTCGGCTATACCTCCGAACGAACTTCTCCGGAATATAATAATGCTATTATTGACTGGTTTCAGCGACGGATGGATTGGACAATTAAACCGGAAGAAATCGTCTATTGCCCCGGAACAGTTCACGCCTTGCATCTGGCGGTGAAGGCCTATACCAAACCCGGTGACGGTGTTATTATTCAGCGCCCGGTTTATGCGCCCTTTACACAGGCGATTGAGAAAAATGGCCGCAAGGTCGTGAACAACGAGCTGATCAACACGGATTGTTACTACACTATAGATTTTGATGACCTGGCACAAAAGGCCGCTGATAAAACCACAACAATGATGATCCTATGTTCACCTCATAATCCCGTTGGCCGGATCTGGAAGCCGGAGGAATTGGCGAAAATTGCTGACATTTGTCGTAGAAACGATGTGATTTTAGTTAGCGATGAAATTCATGGTGATTTGATCCGTACCGGTCAGGCCTTTTATCCGATAGCAACAGTCAGTGATTATAATGGAATGGTGATCTGCACAGCCATAAACAAAACCTTTAATGTGGCCGGACTACATTGCTCAAATATTATTATCAAAAATGAGGAGTTGCGTTCGAAATTCCGCGATCGGCTGGGACTCTCTTCGCCGTCACCCTTCGGGATCAGCGCTTTACTGGCGGCATACAATGACAGCGAGAATTGGCTGGAGCAGTTAAAAGTTTATATTGATGGAAATTTTGATCTGCTGGAGAAATTTTTACATGAAAAATTGCCAAAAGTAAAATATCGTCGTCCGGAAGGCACCTACATTGCGTGGCTGGATTTCAGCAGCTATGGATTGTTACCGGCAGAGGTACACAAAAAGATCTATGTGGAAGCCAATGTGGTCTTAGAGGATGGAAAAATTTTCGGTGAAAAATCAGAGGAATTCCAGCGCATTTGCCTGCCGACGCCACGGCCGATTTTGCACAAGGCTTTTGACCGGATCGGGAAAGCATTTCAATAAATTAATCTGAGTTCTTAAAGTATTCCAGTCTTAATTTTCCTTCTTCAAAAACACCATAGGTAAAGTGTTTCAGCCAATCTCCGCAATTCAGGTAGGTTTTGTCACCCGTGTGATATTCCTCAGGCAGGTGGTAATGGCCGAGCACAACACAATCGAAGCCCTCAGCAAATTTTTCACCGGCAAAGGTTCTCAGCTGTTTCCGGTTTTGGCGTAGAATTTCTGTGGAATTGTTATCGTATTTGCGGCTTGTACCGCTCACTAATTTGGCGAGATTAAAAGCCAGACCCGGGGGAATAAAGGAAAAAAGTTTGATAAAGAATTTATTGCGCAGGATTTTTTGCAAAAACAAGTAACCCTTATCGGCAGGATCAATACCATCGCCATGGGCAATATAGAAGCGCTTATTATCGATTGTCAGTTCCGCCGGTTTGTTATAGACTGTGGCGCTGAGATTATTGATGATAAAATCCCCCAGCCAAAAATCGTGATTGCCGCCAATGTAATGGAGTTTGCAGCCGGCCTGAGTCATCTCGCGAAGCTTCGCTAAAATATTAAAATAGGAGCGCGGAACCACACTTCCATATTCAAACCAGAAATCAAAAAAATCACCCACGATAAAGAGGGAGCCCTGTTTCGCAATGACACTATCGATCAGTTGTGATACTTTTGCAGTTTTTTCCTGTTCAACGGCATCCTCCCTAAGGTAGAAATGAACATCTGAAATAAAATAAAGGGGTCTTTTCATTATTGTTAATTCTCTGTTTGTTGATAATAGTATCAAAATTAAAATACGCAAATTTGTTTAAAATACAAAAAGCAAAATCGGGGTAAAAAAAAGCACTGCCTGAAAATGCCGGCAGTGCTCGTTGTTATAGGCTAATGTGTGTATATTATACTTTTTCAGGATGGCTGATCATCGCGGCCAGTCCGGCTCCTACCAGACACAGAACACCGCATATTGTGAAAGCAAGCCCGAAATTCCCTATATCACCCAGCATTCCGCCGAGAATCGGGCCGAGAATTCCGCCGACACCGTAACTTAAATAAACATAGGGATAGTTTAGTCCGACATTTTTATCACCGAACAGGTCGGCTGTAAAAGCCGGAAAAAGGGCGAAATTACCACCAAAATTAAAGCCGATAATGGTGGCGCCCAGATATAATAACAGAGGTGTGCCTGCCATTCGCGTAAACAGTAAAACGATAATTCCCTGGGAAAGCGTCATGATCATAACTGATCGTTTGCGGCCTAATTTATCACTCAGTGTGCCCCAAACAACCCGTCCGATGCCATTGGCTAAACTAAAGAAAACCGCCATGGCTGTACCGGCAATGGCGCTGGCTGCCGCCATATCAAAACCATTGTCCTGCAAGGCTTGCATGGGGTAAAGTTTCATCAGGCCGATGGACATAAGTCCGGCGCCGGCACTGAAGGTGAAGATTAAAAAAACCAGGTAAAAAGGGAGCGTCTTGAGCATTTGTGACGGAGACAGATTGTCACCGGTGGTTGCAGCATTTGCTTTATTAAAGGCTTCCGGATTAAATCCCCTGGGAAGCCAGCCTTCCGGTGGATATTTCATCCAAATTGAGCCTATTATCGTCAATCCGGCAAACAGAACACCATAAATCATAAAACTGGTTGAAAGACCAAAGTTCTGAAGCAGGTTACCCCATGCGCCGGCCAGTTTGACCCAGCCCATAGCGCCGAATCCAAATCCAGCCACCGCCAATCCGGTGATCATGCCTTTTTTGTCAGGAAACCAGCGCATGCCAACAGAAATTGGCACGACATATCCCAGGCCGATCCCCGACCCACCGATAATACCGATAAAAATCAGCACCAGCCAGAAATTGGTGCCACCGAACAAGCCTGCCAGTAAATAGCCAAGTCCCAGGGTAACACCAGCCAAAAACGCCAGTTTTTTAGGTCCCCATGTCGCCAGTTTCTTACCGGCATATACCATTACGATGGCAAAAAATGCCAGGCCTGTTGAAAAAACTATTTGGGTTTGTACATTGGTCCAGCCGGCTTCTTTCAGACTGGGAGTAAATACAGACCAGGCATAGATAGCGCCCAGGCAGAGTTGGATCAGCACAGCGCCTAACACCACCAGGGAACGATTCATTATTTTTGGTTCATTGTTCATTTAATCATCCATATTATTTATTCTGACATTTTATATAAAGAT
>CAYTLS010000274.1:0-4373 GCA_964438745.1 uncultured bacterium | reverse complement strand
CTTCCATAAATCCTAAAACAGTTGAATCCAGTGATATTTTTATAATAAATCCGGTTCCTGATTTTGTCATAACCACATCATCTTGAAAAGAGTTTATATCCAAATCCGCCAGTTCCGTATCATATTCCATATTTTTATAAAATAACAACTCGGTGCCCATGCGGATGTCTGTAGGTAAAAATGCGAGTTTGGCAGCTGCTGTCAGCAAGACCAGAATATTAAATTCATTTTCAATAGCCTGCCTAATCGTTTTGACCAATGATATTTGCGGAAGGAGCTCATATACTAACTCAATATTTGACATCTGGCTTGCTTTATTTTGTGTATTGATTTGTAACTGGTCTATTTTCCATTGCAGATAGGTTGTCTGAAAATTATTTTTGAAATAATCCATGCCAACTTCCAGTACTTCATAGTCAAGCTCAGAAAATTTAGAAAACGCCTTTAATTCCGCCACACTATTTTCATAAACGCCTGTATCCAAAAGGACTATTTTATTGGTGGATTCTTTGAGAAAATTCCGCCAGTTTTCTTGATTAAAGCCCCATGTTTCCGTGATATACATTCGCCAGTTTTGTAACCAGCCGGGAATTATTACATAGTATCCTTTTCTCGTATACTGTTGAAGCAGGGAAGGGCTTACTATCTGCATTTGGCATAAGATAAAAGTAGAATTTTCTTTCCCGGTATTATTGGGTGTCAAAAAATTTACATCAGGGGGAAAATTTTTTAATTTTTCGGAATTGTTGTAAATGCAAGTATTGCAGTTTGCAGGGAGAATTTTTATATCAATGTCAGTGTAATTTTCTGTATTTATGACGGTTTGTATCTCTTTATAAAAATTTTTACACAAAGCAACAGAAAATACTTTTCCCATTTTAATAATGACCCCACTTTTTTACCGCGTCTGCAATTGCGTGCAGTGTTTCTTCTTTAACTTGAAAAGGAATTTCACCATGATTATCTGAAATCACCAGCCCGCCTCCTTTTGCTCCTTTTGTTATTATATTTTTTACCGCCGCTTGTGTATCTTCGATGCTCCAATGACACATTTCTATTCCATTGAGATTGCCGATGATTGATAATTTTCCATGACATTTCTGTTTTATTTCTCCAATATCTTCCATCGAGCTAACTCCGATCGCGGCTGTACCTGTTTTTACAATGTCATCGATGATCGGCAATGAATTTCCTGATGCAAAATGGGTTGCTGTTGCTCCGTTGATTCTTGGAATAGTCCGCCTGGCTACTTCAAATCCTGTTTTCAAATACATTTCCCTGGGAATTATGGAGGGTGATGATACCGGGTCAAAATAAACGATAGCAGTGGCTCCGGCTGCAAGTTGTGCGTTTGCCCACTCCACACAAAAGGCCTCATTTTTGCTCATAAGATCTGCAAATAATTGCCGGTCATCATACATCAGATCCAGATATTTATCAAAGCCCATTTGCATGACCGGTAATGAAAATGGTGACACAACCGTTCCAATAATAGGAACTGAATCAGAATGATTTTTGAGTTTTTGAATGATTTCTAACGTGTTTAAAAGGCATTTTGTCTGCTTTACTTTTGGGGGATCAAATGATAGAATGTCTTGGGAATGCTTAATTATTGGTCTCCCTGCATTGGGCGGACCATTCTCACTAAAAATCACCTCTCCGCCACAAGCTTCTACTTCAACCGCTACATAAGTAGATGCATAATAACAATCGTTTCTGTATTTTTCTTTCATATAGATTTGCGCTTTTACAACATTATCAGGGTCGCTAAAATATTTTTTTATACCCAACCCCAGCTCTTTTGCCCCATACATAGAAAAAAGCAGAAACAGCGGAACTCTGTCCGGTTCTTTGAAATCAAGGGCAGTCATAACTCTTTCCATAGAAGACATTTCAGTTGTCATGATTTTGCCTCCATCCATTTTTCTAACATTTTTACAGCATCCGTCGCATTTCTACCCATTGCATCGGCGCCTACTTTTTCCCATAGATTTTTGTCAAAATTAAAGGGGGCACCACCGACTAAAATTTTAATTTCAATATTATTTTTCAGCAATTCATCCCGCAGTTTTTTTACCTTTAGTGCAGAAGGATACATTAATACTGAAATAAGTAGAATTTCCGGTTTTTCTGAAATAATTTTTTCCAGCATTCTTTCTACTGATATACCATGTCCAAAATCAATCAGATTAAATCCACTGGAACGAAGCGTTGAACTTACAATACGCTTGCCCAAAATATGATGATCTTCCAATGTTACTATTCCTGTTTTCCGGGAATTTTTAGGCGCTGTTGGTTGCGCAGGTAGCAATTTAGCAATGATTTCTTCGCAAATCTTACTGCTCAAATAAACTTGCGACAGCGAAAGATTTCCTTTATGCCATTTATTTCCGATGCTGCTTAAAATCTCTACGATGATTTCATCTATAAATTTGGCGGTTTCATTTTCTCTTACAAATTTTTCAAACAAAGAAAAAGCCCTGGTTTTTTCATAGTTCACTAAGGCTTCTTCAAATTCGCTTTTAAACAGATTCATAATTTTCACTCCTTTTGTACATGGAGACATTGTATTAAACCAACATTTTCACTTTTCATCAATTTACATTTTCCCGATAAATATTACAAAAAGTATCCCTTTTGCTATCAAGCGAAGCGCATGACAAACTGTTCTACCAGTGTGAAAAGTTAGTATATGTAACGTTATTTTTCCAATTTAAATTCCATAATCGATATAACCGGAATTGTTTGTGTTTTTCTTTCATCATCATTGGCCGTTTTTTATATTCTGATAATGGTAATCATATATGCTTGAAATTAGTAATAAAATTTTTAACCTGAATTATTCATAAAAAATTCTCGGTTTTCCAACATTTGTAATGGTTGCGCAATTCCTGAATTATTTTGCTTGACTTCATCAATGCTTCCTGCTAATATACAATGATCAAATTGATTGAGGGAATTAAAAAGGCAAAACCAAATGATCCATGATTATCAGTTATTAAAAGAAATCTATCACAAATCGGACAGAAATCTCACGGAAATAGAGAATCATTTCAAAATACTGGATTTATTACAATCAGTTAATGATAAAGGCAAAGGGTATAAACTCGGTTATACCGGATTTGTGTATCTTGCTTCAGATGTGGACTATATTTATTATTGTACAATGGAAAATTTCTGGGAGGCAACCCGGGACATTGAATGTGACTTTGATTTCGATTGCCAGGATGATGATTGTAATATGCGCGTACAGATCAGGGCCAAAACCCGGGAAGCGGCATTAAAGGAATTTTTTGAAGTCTGTGGCGGGGGGTGCAGTGACTTTTCGGCTACGGAAGAGGCTTTTATTTTCTTTCCGCCGAAAGGGTTCTCCCGGTTCGATGCGATCGTTACCATTAACAATCAGAATGGTATCCAAAATTATCCCTATGAGCAGGACCCGGACGCTCGAAATTTCGATTTTCCCTGTTCCAAATTTCAATACCCGGAGCGGGAGTATAATGATACGCGGTTTTACTATGAAAAAGAGTTGGCGGACGACTACATCGATTTCACGATCAGGGACCTGATCGCTGAGTTTAAAAAATCCAATTACGTGGTAAGCAACGGAAATTTTGTCAATCAATTCAACCGGTTTATCCGGTCAAAAAAATTGATACCGTCAATTGAAATATCCAAAAACCATTATATCCTGTTTGAAAAAGAATATGCAAAAGATAAGCAATAAAGGAATGTTCTGAAATCATGGGTGGTGTAGATGAACAGAAGGTCAAAAACAATAATATGAGAAGGAATTGGACCAGGGAAGAATCTATCCTTGCCGTTAATCTGTATTGCAAAATTCCTTTTGGGAAAATACATCAGCATAATCCCGATATTATCGAACTTGCCCGCCTTATCGGGCGTAGTCCCGGCGCGGTGGCATGGAAACTTGTAAATTATGCTCATTTAGACCCATCGCTTGACCGTAAAGGCGCCAGCCACGTCGCAAAAATTGACCGTGAAATATGGCATGAATTTTATGAGAATTGGGACAAATTGGTGCACAACAGTGAAATATTATTAGCCCAAATAAAAAAACTAAATTTAGAACAATCTGCTGATATACCGACAAATGATCTGCCGAAAGAAGGCCTTGAAAGAGACCAATTAATTAAAACCAGGGTCAACCAAAACTTTTTTAGAAAAATGATTTTATCATCCTATAATAATTCCTGTTGCATTACCGGAATAAATGAACCCCAATTATTAATCGGAAGTCACATCATACCATGGAATGCTGATAAAAAGAACAGATTAAATCCCAGGAACGGGCTCTGCTTAAATGCACTCCACGATAAAGCCTTTGATCAAGGTTTAATGACTATTTCTAA
>CAYTLS010000273.1:0-4375 GCA_964438745.1 uncultured bacterium | reverse complement strand
TTTATAGAATTCCAGTATCTGTTCAAAGGTCAGGTTGTATTTCAGAAACCTGTCAATTTTTTCGATGACGTCAACAACATGAAAAATAACCAGAAAAGCCAGAATGGCCATCAGCCAAATGGATATAAATTTTCGTAATACATATCTGTCAATTAATTTTATCATACCCAAAAATCTAATAAATGTAATTCAATATATTAAACATTTTCCTGTAATTCTGGAACCTGTTCTTCTCATCCTGATATTTTTAAAAATACAATTTAGTATTACATTAAGATATTATTAGCAGTGTGATGAAAATATTTCGGTCTCTCAGAGGATTTCAAATCAGAGGATATTTGCTTTTCGCAAGATCGATAGCAAAAGGAATTTTGTATCCTTTTTGAACCTTTTAATATTTTTATAATTGAATTTGACATTGAAAAAAAAATTAAGTAACTAGTTATTGATGAACGATTAAGACGCATATGATTTGTAAAAGTTAATAAAAAAGGAGATTAAAATGTCTATTAATAAAGTATGGATTGAAGATGGTTGCACATCCTGTGGAATATGTGAAACAATATGTCCTGAAGTTTTCGAACTTGAAGATATTGCTGTTGTAAAAAAGGATGCCAATTTTTCCGATTTTGAAGATGAAATCAAAGAGGCAGCAGACAGTTGTCCTGTTGATGTTATTAAATATGAATAGTAATTAATTTATATTTAAAAATTAGAATAATAATTATAAAGAAAGGAAATCAATGACTAAAAAATATCCATTAGGTAATGGAGCAATAAAATGGATTTCAACAGACTGGTTGACATCTCATTTGAATGATGATTTAATAATAATAGATACACAGCCCAATGTCCACGATTATATCAAAGAACATATCCCCGGAGCGAGATATATGAACCAATCTTTATTCAGGGTTCCGTTAAAGGGATTGCCGGCTCAATATGTGCCTGAAGAAGTTGTTCAATCTTTATTTCGGCGTCTCGGAATTGACAAGGAAAAATCGGTTGTTGTTTATACCGGAGTTGGTCCTCACAAAGGTTGGGGAGATGGGCTGGAACAGACGATGGTGGCCTATACATTAGCTCGTTTCGGTCATAAAAATGTCTATATTTTAGATGGTGGCATTGATAAATGGAATGATGAAAATAAACCAACAAATCAAATTTATCCTGAGGTAAATCCTTCCACGTTCACTGTGGATGTGCAAGCTGATTTCATGGTCACTTTTGATGATGTCCGGGCACTAAAAGACAAAAAAGATGTGGTGCTTCTGGATGCAAGACCGGCTGATATCTATGCCGGACAGGGACCCTGGCGAAAACCGGGTCATATACCGGGTGCCGTTAATTTGCCATGGAAATCCCTCATGGATGATAATAATCCACGTTTACTCAAACCTGATGAAGAGATAAACAAATTGATTGAATCCGTTGGGGCAACTAAGGGAAAAACGATTATTTGTTCCTGTGGTACCGGTCGGGAAGCCACCAATGAATTTAACCTGTTCAAATTTTACCTAGGATTTCCTTCAGTAAAAATTTATGAAGGCTCTTTTACGGAATGGGTAGCTAATGATCAGGAGACGGTGACCGGTAAGTCGCCTGAATAAAAGGGTCATTGATAATAATGTAAGATCTAAAAGGAGGAGGAGTATTGTTTATAAAGCGAATGGTTTCCGAAGGATTGTCACACTATTCTTATATGATCGGGGACAAAGAGGAGGCGATTGTCATTGATCCCCGGCGTGATTGTGAGATATATTCCCGGGTAGCCAGTGAAAAAGGGGTTACCATCCGGTATATTTTTGAAACCCATCGTAATGAAGATTATGTGATCGGGTCGACCTGTCTTGCTGCGCTGACAAATGCTGAAATCTTTCATGCGGATGCAGAGTTGGATTATGAATATGGACAGGCTGCCAATGATAATCAGAGTTGGAATTTTGGGAACTTAAAACTTCGCGCTTTATCTACTCCGGGTCATACGCCCGGATCTATGAGTTATTTGCTTTATGATCCGGATAATAATCCCTGGATGATTTTTACAGGCGACACTCTGTTTGCCGGTGATGTTGGCAGAACCGATTTATTAGGCCAAACAAAAATGAAACAATTGACAAAACAACTGTACAGCAGTATTTTTGAGAAAATTTTGCCTTTAGGTGATGGCGTGATTGTTTGCCCGGCTCACGGGGCCGGCTCGGTATGCGGTTTTGATATTACAGAACGGATTTGGACAACCATTGGACTGGAACGCGCACATAATCCTAAATTACAAGTTGATAATTCCCAGGCCTTTATTGAAAAGAAAGCTAAAGAATTAGCGCAACCCCCATATTTTAAAAAAATGGAAACAATGAATCTTACCCATACGCCCGGTATAATGGATTCAGTTATGCCGCCCATATTGTCAGCTGATAAATTTAAAAGATATCTGAACCAAGCCATGGTGTTGGACTGCCGGTCCGTTGATTCTTTTGCTGCCGGCCATATTCCCGCTGCTCTATCCATATGGTCCAAGGGTGTATCCAGCTTTGCCGGTTGGCTACTGTCCTATAATAAATCTATTGCGTTAGTCGCGGATGACCACTTGTTTGGGCAGATTGTGCGCAAATTAGAGCGCATTGGTTTTGATAATATCAGTGCCATATTAAGTGGCGGAATGTTAGAGTGGGAAATGGCTGGATTCCCTATTCAACAAACCGCTTTGACCTATGGCAATCAGTTTTGTAATCAGGTTGAAGATGACTCGGTCAATTTACTTGATATTCGCGGCTATGATGAAATTGACGGCACCCCTTATCCCGGTGCTCAGCATATACCATTAACAGAATTAAAGAATCGTCTGGAAGAACTGCCCGGTAAAAATGATTCGATAGTTGTGCTATGCGGTAGTGGAAATCGCTCAATGACAGCCGCCAGTATTCTTCAGGCTGAGGGCTGGTCCGATATTTCGGTTCTGGCAGGCGGATTATCCGGCATTCAAACGAGTTCTTGCTCAGAAAACTAATTTTTGTCTGATGCGTTATTCCTGAGCTATATCAACAATATTTTGACGATAACAGAGATGCCATTTAAAAATTCTTTCCGAAAAAAATATAATAAGGAGCAATAATGTATTTACTGATAATTTTGATTTTAATGGGAATCGCCAGCGCACTGATTTATAAAGGCATAAAAGCAAAACAAACGTTTCTATCAATAGTTGGCGGAGTACTTGCTCTTCTTACTGTCGTTTTGTTTAGTATTTTAGATTTATGGGGCGAAATTTTATGGTTTGAAGCAATTGGTTACAATCAAAGAATATGGACAGAAATAACGACTAAATTTGGCCTTGGAATAGCAGGGGCGGTGGCCGGCTGGCTGATCCTGCATATTCTAACTTTATCCATTCCCGGTAGCCGCCGGGCCATTAAATATTTCGCGCGAATCGTTGGTGCCATTGGTGGTTTTATCTGGGGCCTCAGTAATTGGTCATTATTTTTGATATTTAACAATCGTGTGTCAACCTCAATCACCGATCCGATAATTGGCAAGGAAACCGGGTTTTATTTATTTATTTTACCCTTTTTGGATTCACTTTTTATCTTATTGGCATTTCTTCTGTTGATTGCTTTATTGGCAAAGGTTTCTGCTCTTTACTTAAATGTAGCGAGTGAAAATACCCCTTTGAAACCGCTTGAAGACGACCAAAAGAAAAAACTGGAAAATTGGATTTATATTACTGCCGCGCTATTCGTATTTGTTTTGATTTACAAAATATTTTTAAGTCGTTATCATCTGATGTATTCTACCTGGGGAGCTGTTAGCGGGCCCGGTTGGACAGATGTACATATTCGTCTACCAATGTATTTTGTTGCGATGATTATTGGAGCGCTGGTTGGGATCGCTTTGCTGATACCCGCACTCAGACAAAAATTGGGATGGCGTAAAATCTGGGGAGATTCCGCGGAACAGTTGCGAGTTATCAGAACGTTAGGGGGTGCCGGAGGAGTTTTGATCATCAGCTGGTTTTTTTTCCTAAATTTAGTACCCAATCTATTTCAATGGCTGCGGGTTCAGCCCAATGAAATTACAATGGAAAAACCCTACATAAAAAATAATATAGAATTTACCCGTCATGGTTTTTCCCTTGATAAGATTGAAGAACGAAATTTTCCGGTAACTGAAATTATTCCGGTAGCTTCTGAGCGATCTGTTGGTAAAAAGGTGACATTTAAAAATGAAGAACATACGGTAATTGGTTTGGCTGATGCTTTAGAAGCACAGCCTGATATTGCTTTATTTTCGGCCGGTGGCAGTACTTCTAAAGAGTGGGCACCGAAATTTGCCGAAAAAGGTATTACAGTAGTTGATAATTCGTCGGCCTGGCGGA
>CAYTLS010000272.1:0-4379 GCA_964438745.1 uncultured bacterium | reverse complement strand
TTGATGTCATCATTCGTGTGTGTACCGCCAACCTGTCCACTGCCATATAATTGCCAGGTGGTCAGACTATCGGCCAGAAAATCCTGTATCTGATAGTTCTGTGCCAATCCATTGCTAACAAAGAGTGAAACTATTAACATACAAACTAATACTTTTTTCATCGTACCGCTCCTTATAAAATGTTATTCCCCGGACAAAAAAAATATCCATAGGGATTATTCCGCTAAAAATTATTGTAGAATTAAATTAAATGCCGTATTAACAATTACCTTAGATAAAACTCCATGTTTTTAATACTTTATATATACGTCGATGATAAGTTATAAGTTCCAATACTTTTTTCAAATATAAAAAACCGGTCACCCTGCTTTTCGAATGACCGGAAAAATTATTTTATATATGACGGAACAGAAATTAGAAATAATAGTTGAGGTCAAGACCCACACCGAGCCTGAACTGCCAGGTTCCATCTTTATCGACAGATACTGATTCTATTCGTTCCCAACGTTTGCTGTAGTCAAAGGTAATATTGCCGTCCAGAACAAATTTTGGTGTAATAAAATAAATGTAATGAGGGTCTATATCGATTCCGTATAATTCCGATGCCCTTTTAAGATCCGATGTTTGGTTTTCTGATCCATACTTCAGGTAATGGATTGTATTGGCTAACTTAAAAAATGACCGGCTGTCAAACTGATAATAAATATCCGCCTGCAAAAGGGATTCAAAATAGGTGTAATCAGCCTCATCTTTCATATCATCTTTGATTCCGGTCAGTTTGTCATGAACTGTTGTTTCGTCAACCCGATTGGCATTATCATAAGTAATATTAAAATCAAGGTTGTAGAAAAAATTCCAATTAAAGATATTGCCATAGTTTACACCGGCAGAAAAACCATATTCCATATCCTTCCCATCATAGTCGTATTTTCGATCAACCGTTATGGTTTCCGTACCCGTATCTGTGTCGAATGATTTATTAAATTGTGTGCGCTTGCCACCTGCTTTAGAATATGTCGCCAGCACCTTGCCATAAAAGCGATAACCAAAACGTCGTTCAATAAAATCCCCCATCAGATTATAGGAATAAATATCCTCTGCAATCAAAACAGGATTGACTTTATTATCGGCAATCACTCCTTTGTCCTGCAAAAATCCTAATATACGCTCCAGGGCCTCAATTTTTTTGATCCGGTTATCATAATGGTATTCAGCCATTTCTTCAAGCACCATTTGTGAGAATTTAAGATACTCATCTTTTGTCAGCTCACGGTCAAGTTCACCGGCTTTGCGCAATTCATCCAGTATCTCCATGGCTTTCGCGCTGTATCGGCCATTGTAAATACGTCCGTAAGAGACGCCCGGCTGAAAAGAAAAGGAAAGGTGTGGGTTAGATTGGGTGTGTTCGGTAAAATGGTGTAACGGATTAATTTCATTTTGAGTTTCCTGCATCAGCTTGTCATAATTCAAAGAAGCCGAAACATCACCGATAATTCCGATTTTATCATCCAGATACCTGGTATGATTAAAATCACCGGCAACCCGATAACTTTGAATTTTCGTATCCCGTTCAAACTCAGAACTTTTGTCATCATTGCCGGTTGAATAGCGCAGATAGGTGGAAATATGATAGCGCGTTTCAAAATACCGTCGCAATTTAATATAATCATAAGACAATTGCGGCCGTATCTGCAGATCGAACTCTTTATCAAACACATCCTCATTATAACTATTCTCTTGCTTTTGCTTGGTCGTTGAAAATGTACCATAGCCACGCAATTGCCAGGTCGTCAGGGAATCAGGCTTAAAGTCCTGAATCTGATAATTCTGTCCGAAAGCATTCGCAAGTAAGAACAAAACAACAATACTCATTACTACTTTTCTCATGGTCAATCTCCTTCAGGTATGTTTTTATACTAATTAATGATTCGAATAGGGAATCCGTAATAAAGCCATTATTATCTGTATTAAGTAAAATTAATATAGACTATCATTTTATCAAACTATTTGTTGATCAAAATTCTGGTTTTTTCCAGTGCCTGCTCTATTATTTTTTCCTCGCCGGGAACCCTCCCTTTTTCCATCAGTACCTTACCGTCGCAAATCGTTGTGTCGATGACGGAACCGTTGGCGGAATAAACATAATTTGAAATATGATTGTGAGCAGGTACCATCAAATGGTTGTTCAAATCCACCAGCACCAGGTCAGCCAGTTTTCCCTCCGCTATTTTGCCGGCATTCAGTCCAAAAGCCCGGGCGCCATTTTCTGTGGCAATGCGCATACTTTCTTCTGCACCCATCAATGTTGGATCCATACTGTCCAGTTTGGCCTTGCAGGAGGCGAATTTCATCTCCTCCCCCATGTCCAGATTATTATTTGAGGCGCAACCATCGGTACCCAGGGTAATATTATGAATATAATCGGTAAATTCTTTGTAAGGGAATATGCCGGAACTCAGTTTCATATTGGAGGTGGGAATATGAGAAATCATGACTTGTCTGCTTTTTAAAATTTCGATTTCCTTTTTATTCAGCCAGATACAATGGGCCGCCATCACATTGGGCCCGAGAAAGCCGATTTTATCGAGATATTCTACCGGCCGCATATTGTGGTGTTTCACGCATTCGTAAACTTCGTGTTCAGTTTCAGACACATGGATATGGAGTATCAAATCATGTTTCTGTGCAAAATCAGCGCACCATTTCAGCGCGTATTCCGAGACGGTGTATATGGAATGGGTGCCAATTGCGTACTGAATGCGGCTGCTTGTATCTTTAGATTTCTCAAATTCAGCCAGTATGTTAGCTTGCTGCTTTTTAAAATTTTTTTTATCATTCAGATCAATCACCACGCTGTTGATCGTGGCGCGAATGCCCATTTCCGTTACCGCTTGCGCAATGCCGTCAAAATGCCAGTACATATCATTAAAAAAGACGGTGCCGGTTTTGATCATTTCCAGGCAGGCCAGTTTGGTGCCGATATAAACATCCTCACCGGTGAGTTTTTCTTCTAAGGGCCAGATCTTTTCCTGGAGCCATTGCATCACCGGCAAGTCATCAGAATAGCCCCGCAACAGGGTCATTCCGGCATGGGTATGGGTGTTATAGAATCCCGGCAGAGCAAGTTTATCGGCGCCGTCGATTATTTTATCATAATTACCGGTTATGTTTTTTTGAATCGCATCAATTTTGTTTTCTGTAATTGCAATGTCCTGAATGTCATTCCCGACTGTCACATTTTTAATAAGTAAACTCATTCGTACCTCTTGTTATACTGATATACAAAAACACCTATTAATATGATAAGATCATTTTTATTTCGCAATGCTAAGATAGAAAATATAAATATTCAACAATAGTCACAAAGGATAGCTGAAGGCCTTAATAATCCTGGATTTATCGGTACTACCGGACGATTAGTTTCGTGGTCTGACTCAGAGCTTCCTCGATAATATCCCTTTCTCCAGGAATTTGCCGGTTTTCCATCAACACCTTTCCATCACAAATCGTGGTATCAATAACCGAACTATTGGCGGAGTAAACGTAATTGGAGATATGATTATGCGCCGGCACCATCATTGAATTTTTTAAATCTACCAAAACCAGGTCCGCCAGTTTGCCTGCTTCAATCTTGCCACCATTAATTCTAAAAGCATTGGCACCATTTTCCGTGGCAATTCGTAGGCTTTCCTCAGCATTCATCAGGGTTGGGTTCATACTGTCCAGCTTGGCTTTGCAGGAGGCGAATTTCATCTCCTCTCCCATGTCCAAATTATTGTTTGAAGCACAACCATCGGTTCCCAGGGTGATTCGGCCACTCTTATCAGTAAAATTTCTAAAGGGAAACACACCGGAACTCAACTTCATATTCGAAGTCGGGATATGGGCAATATTCGTTTTCGTCCGCTTCAAAATATCCTGTTCTTTTTCATTAATCCAAATACAATGAGCGGCCACTACATTGGGCCCGAGAAAACCAACCTTATCCAGGTATTCTACCGGCCGTATGTGATGTAATTTCAAACACTCTTTTACTTCCTGCTCCGATTCTGAAACATGGATATGCAGCATCAGGCCATGTTTTTCTGCAAATTCGACACAATATCGCAGCGTTTTTTCAGATACCGTATAGATCGCGTGGGCACCAATCGTATACTGAATCCTTGAACTGCTGCTCAAAGACTTTTCATATTCACTTTGAATGATATTCTGTTGTCTTTTAAAATCTTCTGACTTATTTAGGTCAATGATCAGACTATTGACTGCCGCGCGCAATCCCATTTCCTCCACAGCCCGCAGGATGCCATCAAAATGCCAGTACATATCATTGAGGAAAACAGTTCCCGTTTTGATCATTTCCAGGCAGGCCAGTTTGGTGC
>CAYTLS010000271.1:0-4392 GCA_964438745.1 uncultured bacterium | reverse complement strand
CACCGCGGCATTGAATCGATCATTGATAAAATTTCCAAGCGGGAATTTTATCGCCTGAAATTAGGTATAGGAGACCAGCCAAAGGGAAAACCATCAGAAGAGTTTGTTTTGGAATCATTTACTAAGAGAGAGAGAAAAAATGTAGATGATGTCCTGGAACAATCTCTGGTAGTGCTGGAAGATTTTGCCTTTGTTGACTTTAAGCAACTGATGCAAAAATATAATGGCAATCCGGTAGCTCACAAACAATTAGGGGAGGAATTAGCGTGAGTTTATTAACTATTTGGATCTACCTTAGCATTTTCAGCGGTGTTTTAGCACTGCTTTTTGCTATGGTTAAGAACAATCAAATCAACCGCATGAATGCGGGAAATGCTGAAATGCAAAAAATCGCCGGTCATATCAAAAAGGGTGCACAAGCATTTTTGAATCGGGAATACCAGGTATTGGCAATTTTTGTACTGGCGGTCAGTATTGTAGTACTGGTTTTAAACCAAGGCCCAATCCGCTTTGTGGCAGTCGCTTTTGTTATCGGCGCGATCAGTTCCGGACTGGCGGGGTATATCGGTATGTCCAGCGCGACCAATGCCAATGTGCGTACCGCGGAAGCAGCCCGCAGCAGCCTGTCCAAATCTCTGTCTGTCGCATTTTCCAGCGGCTCGGTTATGGGACTTAGTGTTGTTGGCCTGGGGATTATTGGCCTGGGTGTCCTGTTTTTCATATTTACACACATTTTTGGTGTGGCGATTGATGATGTCCAAACGGTTGTTTTGCCAATATTAAGTGGATTTAGTCTCGGCGCCTCTTCGGTGGCATTGTTTGCCAGAAGGGGCGGCGGTATTTATACAAAAGCAGCCGACGTCGGCGCTGACCTGGTAGGCAAAGTGGAAGCCGGTATTCCGGAAGATGATCCGCGAAATCCCGCCACAATTGCTGATAATGTCGGTGATAATGTCGGTGATGTAGCCGGTATGGGCGCGGATCTTTTTGAAAGTTACATTGGCGCTATTATCAGTGCCATGGTGCTCGGCGCCATCTATGATATCAAGCTGGTGGCCTTGCCGCTGGCAATCGCTTCTGTGGGTATTATTTGCTCCCTCGTTGGGACCTTTATGGTCAAAATTAAAGAGGGCGGTGATCCTCAGTTTGCTTTAAATAAAGGAACCTTTACCGCTGACCTGCTCCTGATCCTGTTGGCATATCCGCTGGCAAAATATATTTTAGGCGGAAGCATTCTTATGGGAACAGAGGTGGTGAGCGAACTGGATATATTTTTAACCTTAGTCGCGGGACTGCTGACCGGTGTTGGAATTGGAATGGTGACAGAATATTATACATCCGACGCCAGAAAACCAGCCCGGGGTATTGCCCGACAATCCCAAACCGGACACGCGACCAATATCATTGCCGGCTTAAGTTTAGGTATGCTGTCTACAATGTGGCCGATAATAATGATCGCTGCTGCTATTATGATCGCTTTTTCCCTGTCCGGACTATATGGAATCGCCCTGGCAGCCCTCGGTATGCTCAGCACGACCGGTATTCAATTAGCCATTGATGCTTACGGGCCGGTGGCAGACAATGCCGGCGGTATTGCAGAGATGGCCATGCTAAAACGGGAGGTTCGCAAAAGAACGGATAAACTCGATTCTGTCGGAAATACCACCGCTGCTATTGGAAAAGGCTTCGCCATTGGATCGGCGGCGCTGACATCACTGGCCCTGTTTAACGCCTTTAAAACCTCCGCCGGCATTGAAGCGATCGACATTACCAATCCTTATGTTATTTCAGGATTGCTTGTAGGTGGAATGCTACCCTATTTTTTCAGTAGTATGCTAATGAGCGCTGTTGGCGACGCGGCCGAAGAAATGATTCGGGAGGTACGGCGCCAATTTCGTGAGATCAAAGGATTAATGCAAGGAACTGCCGAAGCGGAATATTCCAAATGCGTGGATATTTCCACCAAAGCAGCTATACGAAAAATGATCTTCCCTGGCATCCTGGCAATTTCATTGCCGGTGATCATGGGATTTATAAATAAATATATGCTTGGCGGATTACTGGCCGGCGTCACCGTTTCCGGTGTTTTGCTGGCGATTTTTATGGCGAATTCCGGTGGTGCCTGGGATAATGCCAAAAAATTCATCGAAGCCGGAAATTTCGGCGGTAAAGGTGATGATCCCCACAAAGCAGCAGTGACAGGTGATACGGTTGGCGATCCTTTTAAGGATACCGCTGGCCCGGCCTTAAATATATTGATCAAGTTGATGTCAATTGTGTCACTGGTAATCGCACCATTAATTTAACAAATGAAAAAATGCAAATAAAATAAGGAGTATAAGATTGAGATACTACGAAAACTTATTCATCATCAATCCACATGTTGAAGGAAGTGCTCTGGAAACATTGATGGACAAGATCAAAAAAGAGTTAAAAGATGCCGGTGGTAATCTTCTAAAAGTCGAAGAAATGGGTAAAAAACGCCTGGCTTATCAAATTGCCCACCAGAAATATGGAAACTACATGCTGTTCATCTTCGAATCAGAAATAAGCGACACTGTCAGAAAGTTTGAAGACTGGATGGAAATCACTGATGATGTCCTGGCTCATTTGACGATGAAATTGGATGAAAAACCGGATCTTACCAAAAAATCCGAATCAGAAGAAAAAGAATAAAGAGAGGTATAACTATGGCTATGATGAGACGTAAAAAAATCTGCAAATTTTGCGAAACGTTAGAATTGGAGATTGATTACAAAAATTATAAAATGTTACGCAGGTTTATCACAGAACAAGGAAAAATAATTCCACGAAGAATTACCGGAACTTGTACAAAGCATCAGAGACTTTTAACCGCTGCGATTAAAAGAGCTCGTAATATTGCTTTATTGCCATATTCAAATAATTTGAAAGAATTATAAGATTCATAACCAGAATGGAGGTCAACCGTGCGTATAATTTTACTACGTGATTACGAAAATCTTGGCGAAGCTGGAGAACAGGTCGAAGTTAAAGACGGATTCGGTAGAAACTACCTAATACCCAAAGGAATAGCACTGAAAGCCAGCAAGCAGAATATGAAAAAATTCGAAGAAATTGCTAAGCAGAAAAAGAATAAATTAGCCCGCGCTCTGAAAAGTTCACAGGAACTGGCGGAAAAACTAAAAACATTATCCTTAACTGTACCGGTAAAAGTTGGTGAAGACGATAAGATCTTCGGATCAGTTACCAGCCAGATGATTGCTGACCAGCTGCAGGAAAAAGGCTATGAGATCGATAAACGCCAGGTCCAACTGGAAGAACCGATCAAAGCCCTGGGTATCTATGATATTCCCATCCGCTTACATTCCGAAATTACTACTTCAGTTAAGCTCTGGGTCATTAAATCATAACTTGACACTTTATAAAATGAAAAAACAAGATGATTCTTTCATCTTGTTTTCATTTTATATTGAGTTATAAAATCTAACCGGCATTATTCATAAAAATATAAACAATGCCATCTTTGCTTGAAACCTCTGAAAATTCATGAATAATTCAGGCTAAGCTACCGGAATCCACTTCCGCGTGACCAGTTTCAATTCACCGCCTGATGACGAAATACAAAAGTTATCCATCCTTCTTTTTATATTTTCAAAACCGCTGCCAAGACGGCCGTTCACTGAGAAGGTAGAACGCAAATTGAAAGTTGTCAGTGCGTTGATCGTAAATTCCAACCCGACCTGACGCCCCTTTTTTACCACTTTCATCGATATGCTCAACTGATCGCCGATCATGGTGACATATTGAATCAAATCTGTAAAAGTTGATGAGATGGAAATAGAACTGTTGTTGTCAAAACCGATGTCCGTTGCCAGTTTTCTGGCCATGGGACGAACCTCTAATAATTGATTTGCGCCGAAGAAAGTAAAGGTGTTTTCCATGAGTTCCTCCTGTATCCTCTTTGCCGGAAGAACAGCAATTATAATACCTGAGAAAAAAATGCTTTGACCGATGTTTTCCAGTGGTTTAGCCTGTTGATAACTTCTTTTTTCGAGGGAGTAGGAATTTTTCATAAATTTTATGGTCCGACGCAGGTGGTATATTGTATTTCTGAGTACTAAAAATTTTTGTGGAAGTTTCTACCAACCCGGTACTAAAACCGGTATAATTGCCTCAGGTTTTATCCATATTTTATCTTCATTATTCATAAAATATGAATAATTCAGGTTAACACCGACTTTACACAAGGCTTTCATCAGAATAACACCACAATTCATTGTGGTGGAAAAAACAAAAAAATGTAAGCCTCAGTAGGCTTCAGCCTACTTCTCAAATCTATACTATAACCCCTGAATTCTTTGACGACATCAATAAAACAAGCCTACTCAAACCCCTGGCAAAAAGCCAGGG
>CAYTLS010000270.1:0-4411 GCA_964438745.1 uncultured bacterium | reverse complement strand
AAACCATATAATTAAATGAAAATAAATTTTTATTGGCCTACGGGCGGGATATAACTGAACGCCAAGAAAATGAAAAAAAGAATCTTGAATTGGAAAAACAATTGCGACAGGCCCAAAAAATGGAAGCCATTGGCACTCTTGCCGGCGGAATTGCTCATGATTTTAATAACATGCTGACACCTATCCTTGGATATAGCGATTTATTAAAAAATGAATTTAAAAAAGGATCTTTTGCCTATAAAGGGTTGCTTGAAGTACAAAATGCTGCTTCCCGGGCTGCAGATTTGGTAAAACAGATATTAACTTTCAGCCGTCAAAAAGAAAAAAAGCGAGAGACGCTTTATTTCTATACCATCTTAAAAGAGGCTGTCAAGTTGTTGCGTGGATCAATACCGCCGACTGTCCAAATTAAGACTAATATTGATGAAAATTGTCATCCGATCTCTGCTGATCCAACCCAAATGCATCAGGTCATTATGAACATCTGCACGAACGGATATCAGGCACTGGAAGGTACCGATGGTATTTTGGAAATCACCCAAACAGAGGTTGATATTCAAAACGATAAGATTAAAGATGTTGTTCGAATTAATAATGGAAAATACAATAAAATAGTTTTCAAAGATAATGGGTGTGGAATGGATCCGCAAACGCAGGAACACATTTTTGAGCCCTATTTCACTACAAAAGAAAAAGGAAAAGGAACCGGTTTAGGATTGGCAACTGTGCATGGTATTATCAGAAATCATAATGGCTATATTTTTTGTGATAGCCAACCGGGTGTTGGTACTACTTTTACTATTTATTTGCCGGTACCTGAAAAGGTCATTGAGCAGACAGTTACCATTGAAAAAGAGCCTGAAGATGTTACCGGTTCAGAGAAAATTATGGTCGTAGATGATGAAATTAATGTCTTGCGAATGCTTGAAACCGGGTTAAATATATTGGGCTATCAAATTAATGCTTTCCAAAAAAGCCGCGTTGCGTTCAATAATTTTCAAAAGAACCCGGCGGCTTATGATATCATTATTCTTGATCAGATCATGCCCGTTATGACCGGCTTGGATATGGCACGAAAAATTAAAGAAATCAGAGCGGATATTCCAATAATTCTCCATACTGGTTTTAGTGAAACAATTAAAAATGAAGATAAAGATTTGATTACTGCATTCTTCATGAAACCGGTGCGGATTCACGAAATCGCCAAAACTATCCGTGAAATAATGGATTGAAATTAAAAAGATCCCTGGTTAATAATCCTATTAACCAGGGATCTTTTTTTATAGATTAAAATTTCTTATATTAATTCAAATTGTTTTAACTTGCTGACAACCTTGGGTTTACTGATCGGCTTCAATATATAACTATCACATTTGTATTTTACAATTGTATCCATAATTGTTTTAGAATCATTTAATGACGTAACCATGAATATACTGGCAATTTTATTTTTGGGAATTCTGGCCTTTGTTTCAATTTCGCGAATTTTTTTTAGGACAGTTTTTCCATTTAGTTCGGGCATTAAAATATCCAGACAAATAAGATCATAAGGATCATTTTCTTTGACCGCCATCCAAAAAGCCTCAAGGGCTTCTTTCCCGTTAGAAATTGTATCACAGGGACCATAGGGAAAAAGAATTTTTTTAAGCATTAATCTTGTCGTTAATTCATCGTCAACAACTAAAGTCTTCATTAGTTTACCTTTTCTAAATATAGGTTAATTTCATCAGCGGTTTTTGCAAATTCACTAATCAGTTTTTGATAACTGTCATAAGCTTCGTCATACCGGCTATCATGACTGGCGTTTTCAATAATTTCGCAGAGGTGCTTGATATTTTCAACCGTTATATTGGCCGAAGCGCCTTTCAGAGCATGAGAATCAATCCGTGTTTTTTCCAGATCATTATCTTTAAAGCCTTCTGCAAGGGTGGTAATTAACTTCCTTCCCTGTTTCAGATATTCCTGTAATAGCATCATCATCAACTCTCTGTCATTATCAATTCTTTCAAGTAACTGTTTTTCATTGAAAGGTAATGAATTTTTTTGATTTTTTGATACAGTTTTCTTAACGATAGATTGTGTGCCGGTAGATAAATCCGCTGCCAGAGGCGAATCGAAGCCAAAAAAATGATCAAATACTTTAATGACTTTGTTTATATCAATCGGCTTGGGTAAATAATCGTCCATCCCCTGCGCGAGGCACTCTTCTCTGTATCCATTTAAAGCATGAGCGGTTAGTGCGACAATTGGTATGGTTGTGGAATTGTTGCCAATGGGAGATTTTCGAATAATCGAAGTTGTTTGAAATCCATCCATTACCGGCATTTGAATATCCATGAAAATAATATCGAATTTATTGTTCTCCATGAGCGAGAGCACTTCATTTCCATTATTTGCAATTGCCAGATTATCAGAAAATTTTGAAAAGAGTTTTTCAGCAACAATTTGATTGATCTCATTATCTTCGGCGATCAGAATTTTTTTATTTAATTTATTAAAGTTATCCCGTTTGGCTGTTGTTTGCTGCGCATGTTCAGCGCTGAATAATAATTTTACCAATTCATTGAAAATAATTGGTTCCTTTAGGATGGTAACATTATCGAATTCCGAAAAATTGAGAACTTTTTTATTGTATAAAGGACGCTGGATAAAAATTATATGTAGTTTGTTCATTGATTCAATTACTGTGAGATAGTCCAGTAATTCTTCATCAGTAATATTTTTATTGATGAGCAGAAGGTTAATTTCAGGTTGCGAATCGATAGATGATCTAACCGAATGAACATCGCTTATTATATTCGTCGATATATTCATTCGCTTCAAATGTGCACTTAATGTTTTACCAACTGCGTTTAAATCATTGATCAGTAACACTTTCTTTTTCTGTTCAATAATTCTATTAATAAAAACAGGCGGTGTGGCCGGTGAATATTGAATAGAAAATGTAAATGTACTACCTCTTTGGACCGTTGATTCCAGTTGAATATGCCCTCCAAGAAGTGTGATGATTTCCTTAGCAATTGGAAGACCCAGGCCGGTGCCCTGGTATTTTCGGTTGATAGACGCGTCAGCCTGTGAAAAAGCAGAGAATACACTTTCGTGTTTTTCTTCAGAGATGCCAATTCCGGTATCTGAAATTGAAAATTGCAGGGCATTTTTATTGTCAATTTTTTCGACGGTTAAAGAAATGTGGCCCTGTTCCGTAAATTTTAACGCATTGTTCAATATGTTTGTGAGCACCTGCTTTATTCGCACCATATCAGAAATGATATTAAAGGGGACATTCTTGCCGATAGTATAATAAAAATCCAAATCTTTGTGAGTAGACCGGTTATAATAAATTTTTATGATATCATCCATTGTGGCAATGAAATCAAATTCCAGTTTTTCCAATTCAATTTTTTGGGATTCAATTTTGGAAAAATCTAAAATATCATTAATAATACGCAGCAATGTGTTCGCGCTGGTTTTGATGGTATTGGCAAGATTTTTTTGTTCATCATCCAGTTTTGTTTCCATCAGCATGTCGAGAAGTCCAACGACACCGTTCATTGGTGTACGGATTTCGTGGCTCATATTGGCCAGGAAACTACTTTTCGAAACGTTGGCTAACTCCGCTTCCGTGGCCATTTTGTTGGCCTTGTCAATCGCCTGCTCAAGTTGGATGTTAAATTCTTTAAGTTCCTGGTTCTGACGTTCGATCTGATTTCTGGATTCAATTTCCTGAGTAATATCTTTTGCCAGGCAAATGATTTTATTTCCTAAATCCCGATCTTGAATTGAAGAAAAGGATAAATTGACCGGGATTTTTTTACCATTGATGTCACTGATCTCCGAAACTACCTGTTTTTCTATTCTATTCATTTCCGACGTTTTACTTAAATTTCCGAACAGATTCACAAACAGATGCTTGCTAAAGAAATTATAAATTGATTCACCAACAATATTTTGTTCGTTTTCTTTTAGTAATTTTTCTGTTGCGCGATTGATTTTGACGATTTCTGCTTTTTCATCGATTACAAAAAGAGAATCATGAATGGCCAGTAAAATACTATTAAAGTAATTTTTTGATATAGCCGTCGCTTTAAATTGGCGATCCCGTGTCCAGGAAATGCAAAGATTACGCGCCAACTGGAATATTTCGTCAGAATTGAAGGGTTTCCGAATAAAAAAGATGTCATGTTGCAATTCTTTTTGGATATCATCGACTGATATATTTGAAAAACCGGTTACAATGACAATATAGATATCCGGATCCAGTTCACGCAACTTCATTGCGGTTTCGAGTCCATTCCAACCGGGTTCCATAAAAAAATCAATAAAAGCCACAGAGTAGCGACGATTAGCCTTGATGGATTCTGCAGTGTGCTGATGGGCTTCCTGACCGGTTTTGAACCGTTCTATATTAAAA
>CAYTLS010000269.1:0-4434 GCA_964438745.1 uncultured bacterium | reverse complement strand
CCGATCAGCGAAACAAAGGCGATCAACATGGCGCCGACATTGGCCGCCAGTTTCAGACCATCTGTGACGCCGGTAGTAGCGGCATCCAAAACATTGGAGGTTTTGACAATATTTTCAGGTATCTTAACGTCGCCGGCTGTTTTGGAATGCTCTGTTTCCGGAAAGATAATTTTAGCCACCACTATCGCGGCCGGAGCAGACATCACTGAGGCGGCGATCAGATGACCGGCATCAATTCCCATGGCAATATAGCCGGCCAAAACACCGCCGGCAATGGTGGCAAATCCACCTACCATAATGGTCATCAATTCCGACTTTGTCATATCCTGAATAAAAGGTTTGATCAGTAATGGCGCCTCGGTCTGTCCGACAAAGATATTGGCAGAACAACTGAGGGTTTCCGCACCGCTGGTGCCCATCGTCCACTGCATGAAATGCGCCATGGCGGAAATGATCTTTTGCATAACACCCAGATGATAAAGTACCGCCATAAAAGAAGCGAAAAAGATTATTACAGGCAAGACGCTGAAAGCAAATTGAAATCCGAATCCCGGCCAGGTTGATCCATCTGTGAAAAAATATTCCCGCAGCGCCAGGTTACCAAATAGATATTCCGCGCCAAGTATCGATAAGCTTAGAAATTTTTCCACTTTTAGGCTCAGGGCCGCGAAAATATCGCTCCCGGTTAGTTGATTTTTTATGATAAAACTAAAGCCGGTAATAAGCAGGGCGGCGGAAATGAAGATCTGATACCTGGGCTGCTTCAACAGCATTTTGATGAGAGTAGCTATTACCAGCAGCCAGAAGATCCATCCGATGACTGGTGAACTGGCGGAAAAATATAGCAAAAATGTAATCGCGATACTGCCTGAAATAGTGACAGCGGCACGAAGCAATTGTTTTTGCCGGGTCACACCGGCATTGATAGTATCTTTGAACAAATAGATAATGATCATCATCAGGAATATAAACATGGCTGCAAAAGAAACACTGTTTTTACCCAGAATGATGGCAGCAAAAAGAACTTGCAAGCCTAATCCCCAAAGAATAACCCGGGGTTTGATCTTTCGTCTGTTGTTTGACATCAAGAATGCTATAAACAAGATGGTCAGAATTCCGATGATACCCGTAAATCTCATTGGCTCCTCTTTTCTAATTTTCATAAATAACAATAATTAAGATAAGAATATAAGCGTAAAATGAACAATAATAAATATTTTTTTAGTCTGAATGGCCCATCTCTTTTTAAGGAATCATCCTAAATCTATTAAGGTCAGATGTTTAAGGGATGTGCGAGGCTTCTGGACAGAATATTTTCCAAATTATTTTTTCAATTGCTGCCGGGCCAGGGCCATGGGATAGGTTTGATTGTCGATATCCAGTACCTTTTTAAAATAGTCACGGGCTGTTTTTTCCTTTCCGTCGCGGGCGGCGATGCGGCCTTGCTCCAGGTAAGTGATCGCCAGCAAATGCTCCAGTTCCAACATATAATTGTCCGTGAATTGATTGAAAAACCGGTTGGCATTTTCAGAGTCTCCGTTTTTCAGCGCCAGAAATGCCAGCAGAAAATCTTTGCGGTTTTGAAACTCTTCCCGGTAATAAGGGTTGTCCTGATTTATGGCTGTCAGATAATTGCTAAAGGCGGTCTTTGCTTTGGCCGGTTCTTCCAGTTGCAGGTGAGCAAAGGTCTGTAGAAAGTGATAATTTGGGTTTTTTGGGAATTCAGTAACCAACAGATTTATAAAGGGGAATGCTTTGTGGGGTTGATTTTCGATATACAAGTAGATAAAAGCCAAAATAAAATTGGCATCATATTTTAAAAATCCCTGTGCCTTCGCTGCCCGATGCATTCGTTTTTTTGCGATGGTTTTATTGCCTGAATTGGCCAGCAATTTATTTGCAAAATATTTAACGATGCCGGGATATTCCGCAAGGTAATATTCAAAAATACCTTTGCAGAACCCCAGATCAGGATTATCCGGCGCCAATTCATTGCATTTGCGAAGATATTTCAGCGCTTTGACGCCATTGACCATCACAAAAAAGCTGTTTTTTTCACTGATAACAATGCGGGATTTAAAGCCGACGGCCAGCGCCAGGCCAAAATTCAGGTCGAAGTCATTGGGAGCGGTTTCCAATTGCTTTTTATACACATTGATGGTAGTATCACATTTTTCCAGTAATATTTTTTTATTGAATTTGTTGCCGTAAAGCCCCAGCATTTGATACCAATCATTTAAGATCAGCGCCACCGGTGCATAACTATTGTCACGGTCATTTTTCAGGAGATGAGTAAGGATTTGGCGACTTTTCTCATAATTCATGTTGTGCATCGCGTGAATGGCGGAATCCAGGGACGCATTAAAAAGAGGTTCCACGGAAAAGGTCGTAGAAAGTAATAAAATTAAGATACCGATTAATCCAATGATTTTTTTCAAAATGAGCCTGTTAAAAGTTGTTAGAAATATATTTCTTTGTCGTCGAAATTCCAATAATTGAAAAATAAAAATTAATTTGAGAATGAGATTTCAATTATCCTTCATTATTCATAAACTATGGAGTCGTAATTTACTAATTTAAAAGAGAAAAGATGACTTTTATGAAGAATTACAAAACACCCAAGCAACTTGAACCCGGCAGTACCATCGGCGTTATTGCTCCGGCCAGTGCTGCCAAACGTAAGCCAACCAAACTGGGGCTTGAATATTTAGAAAAACGGGGCTACACTCTGAAAACGTCAACCCATCTGACCAAAGGAACGAAATATCTGGCGGCTGATGATAAGATGCGAATTAAATTTCTCGAAGATTTTCTACTGGACCCGGAAGTAGACGCGATCATCTGTGTGCGCGGCGGCTATGGAATGCTGCGTATTATTGATAAACTGGATTATGAAAAGATCAGTACGGTGGCGCCTAAGATACTGGTCGGCTATTCTGACATTACAGCGCTGCAGCTGAGCCTCTTGCAAAAATGTGGCTGGGTTACCTATTCCGGTCCCATGGTAGCTTCTGAGATGGGGAATAAATTTTCCCAATTTTCAGAAAATTGGCTATGGAATGTTCTCACAAAGAGCAATGAAAAATTAAATTTTCAAAATCCTGAAACTGATGAAATAAAAATAATAAATCCGGGAAAAGCCGACGGCAACCTGATTGGCGGGTGTCTCTCGCTGGTAACGCCACTGCTGAATACCGAGTACATGCCTCCGCTGGATGGAAATATCCTGTTTTTGGAAGATGTGGGCGAACCCGGTTATAAGGTCGACAAAATGCTGCAAACCCTGAAGTTACATAAGGTGTTTGATAAGATATCCGGGCTGGTTATCGGTAAGTTTTCCGGTACATTTAAAAAGTCCGATAAAAAGAATTTTACGCTGGAACAACTGCTGCTGGACACGATCCCCAATATTGATTTTCCAATCATTACTGATTTCGCCTATGGGCATATAGATCAACGGTTTACCATTCCGGTTGGTGGTAAATTCAGTATGGATACAAAAAAAGGTGAATATACCTATTTAAGATAATATTTTTCTTGGCATGGATATTGACATTTGACATATTCGAATTTTTTTGACGCTATTAATTAAAACAATGAGAGCTAAATGAAAAATAAGAAATTCAAAGTTGTAGTAAAACAAGACTGGTGTAAAAGCTGTGAGATTTGTGTAGAAGTTTGTCCGAAGGATGTTTTTGAAATGGACAATTTCTATTCAACGCCAAAAAGACCGGAAGATTGCATTGGATGTCTGCAGTGTGAAAAACTCTGCCCTGATTTTGCAATTACGGTAACTCCATTAAAAGATGAAGCAAAAGAATAAAAAAAGAACGGAGAACTTGTGAGTAAACCAAAGAAAAACATAAAAATGATGCAGGGAAACAGAGCCTGTGCCGAAGCAGCAATTGCAGCGGGCTGTACATTTTTCGCCGGTTATCCAATTACACCGTCAACAGAGATTGCCGAGGTTTTATCCTATAAATTACCAGCTGTTGGGGGACATTTCATACAGATGGAAGATGAGATCGCGTCGATGGGCGCGACAATTGGCGCGGCCCTGGGCGGTGCCAAATCCATGACCGCCACCAGTGGGCCGGGTTTTTCCCTGAAACAGGAAAATCTCGGATTTGCTGTCATGGCGGAAATTCCATGCGTGATTGTAAATGTCCAGCGTGGCGGGCCCAGTACGGGTTTGCCAACCCATGCCGCACAGGGTGATGTCATGCAGGCAAGATGGGGGACCCATGGTGATCATCCGATCATTGCTTTGAGCCCCGCTTCTGTCAGAGAAACCTATGACATGACCATCAGAGCCTTTAATCTTTCTGAAAAATACCGGACTCCCGTCATTCTGTTGACCGATGAACTGGTTGGACATTTGACGGAACGAATTGAAATTCCTGATCCTTCTGAATACGAGATCATTAACAGGGA
>CAYTLS010000268.1:0-4440 GCA_964438745.1 uncultured bacterium | reverse complement strand
GGCAAA
This sequence comes from uncultured bacterium, assembly GCA_964438745.1. Lineage (GTDB taxonomy): Bacteria > Fidelibacterota > UBA2242 > UBA2242 > JAFGTP01 > JAFGTP01. The sequence continues at coordinate 4,434 of CAYTLS010000268.1, read as the reverse complement.
GGCTTCACCCTGCCTGACAATAATATCCCTGTCACCTTCATTTTGCAGAGCGATGAAAATGTGGCCTTCATTTTTTTTGTTATTATAATAATCCGAATCCACCACACCCACCTGGTTTTTCAGACGTATATTGTATTTGAATCCGTGGCCACTGCGGACGCGAATGGAAAACCATTCATCGGGCTGCATATAGCATTTAATTCCCGTCGGAATGGCTGACATCTCTCCCGGTTTCAGCAGTATGTCCTGCACAGCAAATATATCATAACCGGCGGAATGTTTGGTGGCTCGTTGCGGTAGGGTTACTGATCCATACAGATCTTTATCTTTTATGTCATTTTCAAATTGGTCAATCGATATTTTTTCAAAGCCTCGGGTTCTTGACATGTATATTCCTTTGTATCGTTTCTATTATTGTTGTTTAACCTGAGCGGCGTCGACAATTTTATAGACCTTATCAGATCGGCGCAGCTTAATTTCACTTTTTATTGAACAGGGGATACCCTGGTTGGTGGTTTCAATTGGCTGATCATCTTCGCGAATTTCTTTTACATCAATGTATTCTACTCCGGTTGTCGGGCCGGTGATCAGCAGTTTATCGTCGATAGAAAACTGGTTGGCATCCGGTGAGATTTCCGCTACTTTGATTTTTGTAAAGTAATTGGTCACCCGACCAATGTAAACCTTGCGGCTGGTTGCTCTTGACCCGTATTTATGGCTCCATTCACCCAGCCGCTGCCCCAGGTAGTAGCCATTCCAAAAACCACGATTGAAAACGGATTTTAACCGGGTTTTCCATTCCTTGATTTTTTCAGCGGTATATTCATCATTATACCAGGCATCCACGGCTTCCGCATAGCATTTAGTGACAGTACGCACATATTCCGGCGAACGGGCTCGGCCTTCGATTTTCAGTACACCGACGCCGGCATCGAGAATTTTATTGAGAAAGTGTATCGTCCAGAGATCTTTCGGTGACATGATGTATTTATTATCTACTTCCAATTGGTTGTCGGTTTCATTATCTGTCAGGGTATAAGATCGTCGGCAAACCTGTAAACAGGCGCCACGATTGGCAGAGGCATTCATGGCGTGCAGACTCATGTAGCATTTTCCGGAAACCGCCATACAAAGAGCGCCATGAGCGAAAATTTCGATCTGGATCAAGTCTCCTTTAGGGCCGGTAATATTCTGCTTACGAATCTGTTTTGTAATTTCCGCCACCTGATCAATCGTCAATTCCCGGGCGGTCACCATGACATCGGCAAATCGCGCATAAAATTTGACAGCTTCGATGTTGGTAATGTTGGCCTGGGTTGAGATATGGACTTCGACGCCTTGAGAATGCGCGTATTGTATTGCGGCAATGTCACTGGCGATAATTGCTGTGATTCCGGCTTCTTTTGCGGTATTTACAATTGTTTTCATCAACTCGATTTCATTATCATAAATGATGGTATTGAGCGTCAGATAGGTTTTAATGCTGTATTCTTTAGCAATAGCCACGATCTGTTTCAGATCTTCTGTGGTGAAATTTTTGGTAGAGCGGGAACGCATATTTAATTGTTCGATGCCAAAATAGACGGAATCGGCGCCACCTTGAATGGCAGCCTGCAAAGCTTCGTAGGAGCCCACCGGGGCCATTATTTCAATATTTTTATGATCTTTTGTCATCGATTGAGATTTTTGTTTACATCAAGGGTTAGGTAAAGGTCGAGGTTAAGGCTTAGCCTTTTTCGATTTCCCAGATATCTTTACCGAAAAAATCCCAGGGTAGACGGCCCTCATCAGAGATTTTTGGGTCAGCAGAAAAAATCTGGTTAACAAAGTAGATGATTTGTCCCTTTTGTGGCGCGATATTTTTACAGCCATGGGCAACGCCCGGTGGAATTTTGACCAGTCTGGATTTATAGTCTCCCAAAGGAATGCGCATGATCACGCCTTCGGTAGCAGAGCCTTCTCTGACATCAGCCAAAACCAGCAGAATTTTATCACAGGGTGGCACAAACCAGACATCGGTTTGTTTTTTGTGAAGGTGAAAGGCCTTGATCGCAGCCGGCGCCATTTCACTGTAATTAACCTGTTTGATTTCAAAACCGGGCAGGGATTCCGGAATTCCGCCACTCAATCGCGCCAATTCCGTAAAGGAACCGCCATCGTCATTGAATCGCATTAAATTAATGATTTCCACACCATCTATAATTGTTTGTTTTGAATAATCCTGCAGTGAATATTGTGCTTTTGCTTTCGTTGTGAGTTTCATTCCGCGTCCTGTTTAATAATTATTGTAACAGGATAAATTACTTTTATTATGGGAAAATATCAAAGGGAATATAGAAATGAAAAAAAGTGAGGGGGGGGAGCCCTCACTTTCTGAGAAGAAGGAATTAAAGAATGTTATTGTTTGTTATGGTTATATTCGGGTGATTTCCATATTTCTGAAGACCATTTCGCTAATTCGGATAAAAAATTCGGTGGGACCGACCTGATCCGGCATTACCGGTAAGACAAGATTATTGGTATTACTTGACAATATGATCTTTGTGAGAAATAATTTATAGTGAAGAGTCGGATTGTTTTCATCCTCCAATAACGTATCAATCTTTTCCAGGCTTTCCTTGAAATTTGCTTCCGGATAAGAAAAACGAAGTTTTGTGATAAAAACCAATGAACTTTCAATTACGCCATTAATATTGCTATCCAAATTGTGGTTGTAGGCTTTAATGGCTTTCGGCAAATTGAAATCTGCATAAGTTGTGGTTGATGTTAAGATTGCAATAATAATAGTTATAAATATTTTTTTATACATAACAAGCCTCCTGTTGGTTTTGGTTTCTTCTTTATATGATTAAGCGTTTTAAGGTATCTGATAATAATATTTTGATATTGTTGGTCTGCTTGTGTTTGCATTGTTTCCTCCTGTTTTATAGTGAAATTGCAAAGGTTAAAAAAGATGTTTTTTGATCAGGATTAATGATATAAGCGGCAGAATACATTCCTTTGGATATACTGATACCGGCATTCACAACATTAAAACTTTCTTCCACAACATAAGCATAGTCGCCGGCACCTAAAAACAGCGATGCTGACATATCATCTTTACTCATCAACTCATAGCCAAATTCGATATACTTTGAATTGTCAGTGTCAGCGCCCATCGCATTTATAGCTGCCATCAGGCTGAATTTGTTGACCGATACACCTATTGCAGTTTCCACAACATGTCCGCCGGTTTCGCCATAATCATCAATCATATCATCACCGGTATAAGCGGGAAAGAAATAATCGGTTACTGTGAAGGAAAAGTTTTTAAACGAATAGGATGCGTAGAGGTCGTTTTCATTGCCTCCGGGCGCTCCGTTCAATGCCCATGATCCCCAGGCGCCGATTTCCAGATTCCCTTCTGTAAAAGCTATTGAAGGTTGAACTGCGGCGGCATTGCCAAAATCGCTTCCCCGCCATACATAACGGCTGACCAGATCGGCACCAACGGAAAGATCGCCGGAAAAAGCTGTGCCGGTAACCAATAGCACTAATAGAATTGTTGAATACATTTTTACTAATTTCATTGTCATACTCCTTTTTTTGATTGTTTTCACTTTTTACTTAGTCAAGCACTGTGCCATCAAGAATGATTGGGTTTAAGATGTTGTTTAAACTATGTTTGGGGCTATTTTGTAAGTGTTTTTTACTTTTCAAAAATGTAAGGGTGGAAAATTGGCTTACAATTTTGTTGTAAACCTTGTACTCTAAAAAAATGGATATTTGATGCATGGCTAAACAGGCCATTGGTTGAAAAACCGGGGGTGATTAAAGATTCCAGGTGAAAAAATAGTTACTTTTCATCGATTTTTTTTGTTTGATTCTTTTGTTCTCTGATGCTAGAGATTGTGGACAATTCTGAAATACTGTAGACAGGGTAGCGGAAGTGAGTGATATGTAGAATCTATTCAAAAATGTATTGTGGTAATTTGATATGACAAAATTGTTGGAAGTGGTTTTCGATGTGTAAAAGGAACTGAATTTAGTTTAATAAAGTTGTAGAATTGCTTAATTTTAAAAGTGTTTATGCAGAATTGGTAAAGCGAAGGGTGTTATGAAGACTAAAATGATTTTTTTAAAATTGGCGTTTCTTGCTGTCATTGTGCTACTTTTTATTGCCTGTAAAGACTGGCAGTATGATGTTGAGAGGATGGGTGTTCATTTTAAAAAGATCCATCAGAATACCAGTGGCGGGTATACCGGCTACATGACTGAAAATCAGCAAATTCATGGGTTCCCTTGTGAGAAGGGCTGGATACATTTCAAACAAGATGGCACCTTAGAATCTTTTCAATTGAGTGAGGATTACCGGTTTAATGGTACCCTTTTACCGGCAAATACCTGGATTCATTATTGGGCACCGGAAAGCATTGGTGGTTATGTCTGTGCCTT
>CAYTLS010000267.1:0-4444 GCA_964438745.1 uncultured bacterium | reverse complement strand
TCTGTTCAATTCCCATCTTAATTGAGCAGGAAGATAACCGTAAATTATTTATTTCCGAATCTGATCTCTTTGATTATCCCGGTTTCTTTTTGACCGGAACGGATAATGGACTGAAAGCGGTCTTTCCCCATTACCCAAAAAAAACCAAACAAACCAGTGACCGGGATGTAAAAGTATTGGAAACAGAAGATTACCTGGCTAAAACTGCCGGAAGCCGTACTTTTCCCTGGCGTCTAATGATCATCGGTAATGATAAAGAATTGGCAGAATCACAATTGGTTTATCAATTGGCCCGACCATCTCAGCTGAAGGATACCGATTGGATCAGGCCCGGTAAAGTGGCCTGGGACTGGTGGAACGCGCTGAATATCAAAGGTGTTGACTTTCGGGCCGGTGTCAATACACAAACCTATAAACACTACATGGATTTTGCCGCCAAGTATGGAATAGATTACATTATCCTCGATGAAGGCTGGTATAAACTTGATGATATTATGACCCTGAATCCTGAGATTGATATGGAAGAATTAGCGGATTACAGCAAAGAAACAAATGTCGGACTGATTCTCTGGACTACCTGGAAAGCCCTGGATGATAAATTGATCGCAGCATTAGACCAGTTTGCAAAATGGGGTGTGAAAGGGATCAAAGTAGACTTTATGCAACGGGACGATCAGTGGATGGTCAATTATTACAAAAAAGTTGCGGAAGAAGCCGCCAAACGACACATGCTGGTTGATTTCCACGGCTCCTATAAGCCAGCCGGACTCAGGCGCGCTTATCCCAATGTCATTACCCGCGAAGGTGTTCTGGGCCTTGAACAATCAAAGTGGGGCGAAAAAGCCAATCCGGATATGGCGGTGATCCTGCCCTTTATTCGCAATGTTGCCGGCCCCATGGATTATACCCCCGGCGCCATGCGCAATGCTGTCAAATCCAATTTTCAGCCCATGTTCACCAAGCCCATGAGCCAGGGCACCCGCTGTCATCAATTAGCCATGTACATCATATATGAAAGCCCGCTGCAAATGCTGGCGGACAATCCCTCTCATTATTATGGTGAGCCGGAATGTATGGAATATTTGGCAGCAGTACCCACAGTTTGGGACGACACAAAGATATTGGAAGCCAAAGTTGGTGATTATATTGTCACAGCCAGACGGTCAGGCGATGAATACTATCTCGGCGCTATGACAGACTGGGAAAGCCGGGAATTTGAAATCCCTCTGAACTTCCTGGGAAAAGGTCAATACCAGGCGATTATTTACAAAGATGGTATTAACGCAGATCGCAATGCTGAGGATTTTAAACAGATCAGAAAAGAAGTCACAGCCAAAAATTCTGTCAAAATATCCATGGCGCCGGGCGGCGGTGTTGTAACGCGGTTTGTGCCGGTGAAATAAATTTATATAATCCTCCGGGGTTTTCAAAACCGTCACTAAAAGACCCCGGAGGTTTAAAGACTACAAATGGCGGTAGCCTCTTGCTCAACAATTATTCGCCCGGTTCTCTTTTCTTTTTGAATCGGGAAATATTGAATACAGCGGATACACCTAAAAAAACAAGTCCTAAACCGGTTAAAAATCCCAGGAAAAAGTCCCCGGTGTTTGTGAACCGGCTCAGTAAAAGCGCAGCAACATTGCACCCAAGACCGACAGATATCAATAGTTGGCCGATTCCAATAATTTGTTTTTCTGACAATTTTTTTTCTTTTATTAACATTTTTAACAACAAAACAAAACTCCTCTTTTTTAATTTGTAATTCGGTAAAATATCATCGCCATAACCTTAGCCACCGCTGTGACGGATAATACAATAAAAATGTCCCAGCGGGTCACTTTATTAGCGATAAGATCATAGTAAAACACAAAGGCCAGCACAGCGACATTGGCAAAAATCGCCAGCCGGGTGGATTTGTACTGATGTAGTTTAAATCTTTCATCCATTTTATTTCTCCTTATTTATTCTTCCAGTTTAAATAATTCATCGACTTTGCATTCAAATATCTTTGCCAGTTTTAAAGCCAGTGGCAAACTGGGAATATATTTTCCTTTTTCGATAGAATTGATAGATTGCCGGGAGACACCGGCCAGTTTTGCCAAATCCTTTTGCGTCAACTCCAGTTTCGTTCTGAATTCTTTTACTTTGTTAATTACAGTATCATTCATTTTACACCATAGTAAAGTTAACTTGACACTGTAGTTTACAGTTGCAACCGCTAAAAGTCAAGCAAACTTTACAAATTTTATATTTGTATTTTGTGATAAGCCCTCTCCCCTTTAGTCGAGATTGAAAAAAATTCCTGAGTTATATTATTAACCTGAATTATTCATGAATTTTCAATTTTTTAAAGGAAAGCGAACAAAATTAATAAGTTATGAAAAAAATAATAAAAAGATAAATTGGAAAATTTATGGAACATCCGGCCATTGACGGATAGAATGATATTCAGGTCAATCCCGATAGTTTCCACAGGAAACGTATCGGCGCGAAGCGGGCATTATTCATATTTTTATGAATAATGCAGGTTAAAATCTAAAAAAACACTTGATACCTAACAGTTCTAGGTATAAATTTATACCTAGAAGTACAAGGTATGATATGGAATTTTCAAAAGACTTGGTTGCTGCATCCTCAATTCCCTTAATTCTTTCAATTTTACAGAAAGATGCCAGCTACGGTTATGCCATTTTAAAAACCGTCGCAAAAATATCAAATAATTCTCTCGAGTGGTCGGACGGTATGCTTTATCCGGTACTTCACCGGCTTGAGAATCAAGCTCTGATTGAGTCCTTTTGGAAGACTGCTAATAATGGCAGAAACAGGAAATATTACAAAATTACAGAGCAGGGTATCAATCACCTGGAAGAACAAAAAGAACAATGGCAGGTAATTTACCATACACTAAAAAATAACTGGGCTAAATAAAGAAGGAACGTAAAATGTTTAATTTACAGGAAGAGATACAATTGTGGTTAGGGGATTTGCAAAGCAAAGGTAGTTTTTCACGTGATGATCTGGATGAATTAAAATCCCATCTATTGGATCAGATCGATGATCTTCAACATACCGGATTAGATGAAGAGGAGGCATATCTGATTTCTATAAAACGGTTGGGGCAAAGTCACCGCCTTGTTCGTGAATATTCCACCAACCGGGTGCAAAAACTATGGAAACAATTAACCTGTGATGGAGAAAGTATTCAACAGAAAAAAACAAGACGCCAAGAGTTGATCTATTTGTTTATCGCCCTTACCCTGGGAATTTTTATGTCTTCGATACCAAGTTTGACCGGGCACAAAATCGATAGTGAAGGCGATGTCTATTTTTTTAACCTTTCTTTTTATTCCATTCTTCCAATTGGCCTATGGTTTTTCCTGAAAAATTCACGATCAATGAAAAACCTTTTTGTGATCCTGCCTGTTTTCTTAATTGCCTTCTTAATGAATTTTATTACGAAATTTAACCCTGAATTCATCGGCAGTAATACCAGAATATTATCAACTTTACACATGCCCTTAAGTCTGTGGCTTGCCTTTGGCATTATGTACGCCGGCGACAAGTGGAAAGAGCCAAATGAGCAAATGAATTACCTGCGTTTTACCGGGGAAACTTTTATTTATTCCCTTTTAATCGGACTGGGAGCCATGGTGGTTTTGGGCCTGACATTTGGTTTGTTTTCTTTGATCAATATTGATCTTGAAACTATTGGAGAAACCTGGCTCTTTCCCTTGGTTTTTCCGGCAGTAATGATTATCGCCGCCTACCTGGCTGAAAAGAAAAAAAATATTGTGGAAAACTTTGCACCGGTGCTGGCGAAAATATTTAGCCCTCTCTTTTTCATTACATTATTGATCTTTTTTGTTTTTGCTCTAAAAAACATGACTCTTTTATTTGAGGACCGTGAATTTCTAATCATATTTGATGTCGTTTTAGTAATTGTTCTCGCATTAGTGATTTATACAATTTCCGCCCGTAGGGAACGGAATGATTATGGCTTTTATGATATCCTTAATTTTCTCTTGATCACTATTGCCCTGCTTGTCAATTCTCTTGCCCTTGCCGGTATTATTTCACGTCTTTCTGATTTTGGTCTATCACCCAATAAATTGGCGGCTTTTGGTGAAAATATTTTACTGCTAATGAACCTTGGTGCGTTGGGAATATTTTATTTGTTATTTTTCTTTAAAAAAATCGTTTTTCATCGAATAATATGGTTGCAGGGATTATTTCTTCCACTTTATTTTATCTGGACATACTTTGTTACCATCGGATTTCCGTTTATTTTTAATTTTTTATAGGAGATAGCCGGGTCCGGCAATACAAATTCTTGAGTTATGTTGATACCAAATATAAAAAATACAACCTAAAAATCCCAAGTAACTAAATGTTAAAAATTAACGATCCTGATTTTATCAAATTTTAAATATTTGATGCCCAAATT
>CAYTLS010000266.1:0-4453 GCA_964438745.1 uncultured bacterium | reverse complement strand
AGTACCATTTAGTCAGAAAAACGGTGAAAGAAATGAGGAAATTTTTATAAACCCATGAAAATATTAATTGCAGAAGATGACTTTATCAGCCGGCAAATACTGGTGAAATATATGGGCAACTGGGGGTATGATTATGTTGCTGTCAAGGATGGTGAGGAAGCCTGGGAAGTGATCCGGCAGGATAAAAATATTCAAATTGCTGTTTTGGATTGGATGATGCCGAAAATAGATGGATTGGAAGTCTGTAAACGGATCAATAAGAGGGATTTCCGCCATCCCATCCATGTTATCCTTGTGACCGCCAAAACTGATAATCCAAGCATCATTGAAGGCCTGGAGGCGGGAGCCAGTGATTACATTGCCAAACCCTATGACCCGAAAATATTAAAAGCGCGTATACAAGCCGGTGTCAGAATAATTACCATGAATGAGGAACTTCGAAAATACAGCCATGAGATGGAAAAACTGGCGGAAGATCGTGCGAAACAACTGATCCATTCCGACCGGTTGGCCACCATTGGGATGCTGAGTAGTGGCATTGCTCATGAAATCAATAATCCCACCTCTTTTATTTCTGTTAATATCCAGAATATTGAGGATAATTGGCACTATATCGAAAAAACTATTCAGAGCGCGCCGGATACGCAAAGCAAAGAGAGAGCTGTCAATCTTACCACAAGGATGCCGAATATTTTCATTGATATCAAAAAAGGAATTAAGCGTATAAATTCAATTGTAAACAGTTTGAAAAACTATTATAAAAGTGATAAAAATTCCAGAAAATCGATTGAAGATATTAACATGATTATTGATGAATCAATACAATTATGTCAGAACAGGCTCAAAGAGGATATCGAATTATCCGTAAATGTCGCTGCTGATATTCCCCGCATTTATATTAATGCCCAGGAAATTGAACAGGTGCTGGTTAATCTTATTATTAACGCAATTGACAGTATGCAGGAAAGCAAGGAAAAGAAAATGGCAATTTTTGCCGATTATACCGATGAAAAAATGATCTTAACGGTCAAAGATACCGGGGATGGTATCCCGGAAGCAGACATGAAAAATATTTTCAATCCCTTTTTCACAACCAAGCCCAAGGATAAAGGAACCGGTATGGGACTTTCCATATCCAAAAATATTATTCAAAATCATAATGGTGAGTTATTTGCAAGACACGGTGAAATTAGTGGTATGGAATTTATAATTGAATTGCCCTTTTTGAACCCTTAAAAGGAAGTTTTATGAGTTTTAAAATTTTAATTGTTGACGATGAAAAAGAGATTCGTGATTCACTGGCGCTCAGGTATGAATTGCAGGGGTACGAAACATTAGTCGCGAAAAACGGCAAAGAGGCATTGAAAATATTATCAGAAAAAAAGGTCAATATTGTCATTTCTGATATTATGATGCCGGTGATGAATGGTGTGCAATTAATGAAAGTGATTCGGCAAGAATTTCCCATGATCAAAGTCATTATGATCACCGGTTATGTAACATTGGATAACGCCCTGGCTTGCTATCGCTATGGCGCATATAATGTTGTCTTTAAACCCTTTGAAGACCTTAAGGAACTGGATAATAATGTTATGGAATTGAAGCAGTATCTGACCCGCTGGCAGAAAAAATTGTCAACCCTTGTGAACATGAAACCTAAATCAGAGGCAACCAATGGTTGAATATGAAAATGATGAAGTGGTTCGTGAGTTTTTGGACGAAACCCTCAGTGGCTTTGACACCATAGAAAATACAATGATCGAGCTGGAGAATGATCCGGACAATGTTGATCTGATCAATACGATTTTTCGCCCAGTCCATTCTCTGAAGGGAAATTCCGCCTATTTTGGATTGTTGAAAGTCAAAAAACTGACCCACAATCTGGAAAATCTGCTGGACTCATCCCGCAAAGGAAAAATTAAAATCACGCCGGAGATCATAACGATTTTGTTAACCGGAATTGATTACCTGCGAGAAATGGTTAAACGTGTTGAAGAAGGCAAGGAAGAAGTTCTTGATGAGGAGCGCTATAATGCCAGTCTGAAGAAGATCGACGAAATATTGGCCGAACACGCCCGCCCCTATACTATTTCCGAACAGGAAAAACTTGAGATAATCGAATTTGCCAAGGAAATCAAGCAGGAAGTCGATGATGATAAATCTGAAAAAGCACAAAAAATTCTATCCATTTTTTCTAAATCCTCGGGGAAAAGCGAAAAAGGATCGGCAGTAAAAGAAGTCCAGGAACTGAAAGGCCTGTTGACAAGTTCTTTCGAGGGTACAGAGGCATCGGATGAAGAAATTGAAAAGATGCAGGCGCTTATTGACCGGATAAAAGTGTATAGTAACTCTCAAGAAGCCAAATCCAACTATGATGAATTACTGGACACTTTTAAAACCTTCGCCTATTCCGGTATCGGCATCGATGATGTCGGCCAGGAAATTATCATGGACAAACTAACAGACCTTGAAAAACATCTGAAACCCCGGGAATCGTCCAAAGATACACCGTCACAGGCGACGGAAAAAAAGACTGACGCCGAGAAGAAACAAGTCACTAAAGTATCCAAAAGCGGTAATTCCACTATTCGCATTAATGAAAAAAGTCTCGATGAATTTTTGAATTATGTGGCGGAATTGCTCAGTATTGAAGAACTTTTTGGCTATTTGGCTCGTGATCTGTCGCAGTACGATGTCAACCTTTCTTCAAATTTTAAGCGCAATATGGATGATTTCTCCCGTATATCTACAAAATTGCGCACGGGTATCATGGACATACGCAAAGTCAAGGCTGACAGTTTGTTACAAAAAACCAGTCGCATTGTCCGGGATATTTCCAATAAATCCGAGAAAAAAATTGATGTTGAAATCAATGGAAAAGACCTGAAAATAGATAAAAGTTACATTGAATTACTGGATAGCCCACTGGTGCATATGGTTCGAAATGCGGCGGATCATGGCATTGAACCTGCGGCGGAGCGCAAAGCAGCAGGCAAAGATGAAACCGGTAAGATCACGATCAATCTTTATGAAGAGGAGAAAAATCTGATTCTGGAGGTTATTGACGACGGCAAAGGGTTGAATATCGAAAATCTTAAAGAAAAGGCCATTGAAAAAGGGTTTATAGATGCGGGGCAGACCCTGAAAGAAGAGGATATTATCAATCTCTTATTTCAGAGCGGAATCTCTACAGCCGAAACAGTCACTGATGTCTCCGGCCGTGGTGTCGGTATGGATGTTGTCAAACGGACGATTGAATCCGCCGGCGGAAAAATAAGCGTGGAAACAGCCGCCGGAAAAGGGTCAAAATTCGCTATTCAACTGCCGAAAAATGTCAGTACAAAGATCAATGATGTCTATTTGGTGCGCTCTTTTACTGATGAAGTATACGCCCTGCCCCTGAAACTTATTGAGGAAGCTTTTACGCTGGATTTTCACGATATATTTTCTGTCAAGAATAAGGGAAATGTTGTAAAGAGAAGAGGCAATCTGCTCTCGGTATTTATTCTGGATGAAATACTTACGAACCAATCTTTGACACTGAAAGATTATTTTGATCAGCAAAATAATGTGCCTTTTGTTTACGTGAATTTTCCCGGAAAACCATTGGCAATTTGTATAAAAGAGGTGGTTGGAGTGCAAACTATCGTGATCAAGGATATTGATAGTTTGAAATTCAACAAAAAAATATTTGATGGCGGCGCGACTCTGGGAGATGGCAAGATTGCCCTGGTTATCAATCAGGACTGGTTGCAAAACTATGTCAGCAATAATTAAATATTTTTTTTACCTTTGATCCTGAATTGCGAAATCAGCATTCCTGCCAGCATCAGACTGCAGCCAAACAATCCTCTGGGGGACATTGTTTCACTTAGCAGTAACATTCCGCCGATTACGGCAAAAACCGATTCCAGACTCAAAATAATTGCGGCCTGGGAAGGGTGGGCATCTTTTTGCGCCACCACTTGTAAAGTATAGGCGACACCAACAGAAAATAATCCCGCGTAGAGGATTGGGATTGTGGCAGCAATTATATTTGTTAGCAGAATAGGCTCTGTAATAATGGCAATTATCATACTTAAAAACGAACAAATATAAAACTGGATAATAGAGATGATGACCGGCGAATATTTTTGGGTCACGCGGCTGATGATCTGTACGTGGGAAGCCCAGAAAAAGGCGCCGATAAAAACCAATAAATCACCGGTTTTGATATGATAACCGCTTTTTATGGAAAGAAAGTACATACCGGTCATGGCCAGTATAGCGCCGGTCCAGGTCTGCTTATTGGTCTTCTCACCGATAAAAACCCCAATGATCGGCACAATAACAACATACAAACCGGTAATAAACCCGGCATTGCCGGCGGTTGTATGCATTACACCTACTTGCTGAAAACTGGCGCCGATGGTAATAAAAATACCGGCCAAACCAGCACCAATCAATAAACCCT
>CAYTLS010000265.1:0-4464 GCA_964438745.1 uncultured bacterium | reverse complement strand
AACGCGCGCCAAAATCCTTGAACGCCAGGGTTGGACCGTGAAAGAGTTCCAGGGTGCTGATTTTGTCATTGATTTTCACCACTGGCGCGTCGAAGTTGATCGCCGCTTCAATGATACTGTCCAGAACAGTTTCATCAATATCATCAATAATATTTTTGCATACTTTTTTGCAAATATCCTGAAAAGACATTGATGACATCTTCTGGTTGAAATCATCGTCCAGTTTTTTCAATTCCGTGGGCATAAAAAGCCCCTTGTCTCTGGGCATTCCGGTTAAGACTGCTTCTTTGAGACTGACTCTTAATTTTTTATTGTTGGTGCTGTAATATTTCATTGGATATCCTCTCCGTCGATAATTTTTGGACCCTGATCATTGATTTGGGAAACATAAACCTGGCAGCCGATTGAATCATATAACTTTTGCCATTGACCAGCAATTTGATCAGCGATTGCCGGATCATTGGACAGGGCAAAAATACTGGGGCCGGAGCCTGAAATGCCACCCCCCAGTCCTTTGGTTTCTGTGATAATTTCCATGGCATCGTTGAAATGGGGGATCAGTCGGGAGCGATAGGGTTCCGCCAGCAGGTCTCGCAACGAATTTTTCATCATGTCAAAATCGGCCGTATACAGGGCGGCTAAAAACCCACCCAGATAGCCCATCTGCTGAACAGCTGTGCCCAGCGCCACCTCGGCCGGCAAAAGGTTGCGCGCGTCGGCGGTCTTGATTTCCACATCGGGATGAACCACGGTACAATAAAGATTCGTCGGTGCTGATATTTTTTTGATTTTAAGCGGCCGATAACTGTTGATCAGTATGAATCCGCCAAAGAGTGATGGCGCGATATTATCAGCGTGCCCGGCACCACAGGCGGCTTTCTCCGCTGCCAATCCGAATTCCAGCAACTGTTCGTCTTCGCAAATATTATCAAACAATTGATTGAGTCCGTAAAGTGTAGCGGCAGCACCGGCAGCACTGGAGCCCAGGCCGCTGCCAATAGGCATTTGCTTGTCCAGAATGATATTGACACCTGTTCCCGGTGCAAACTGTTCCAGAAATTTTAGCGCAGCCACACCGCAGGTATTTTTCACAGGATCAGTGGGTATCAGATCATTGCCAATGACCTTTATTTTAACCTCAGGCTTGTCGGTCAGGGTCAATGTGACAATATCACCGGGGTCATTAATGGCAAACCCCAGCACATCATAGCCGCATTTCGAATTGCCCACTGAGGCCGGCGCAAAGACTTTGATTGTTTTTGTCATTAGTACACCCGCTTCATAATTACGGTATTGGCAATTTTGAAAATATCGGCAAAGACACCAGCGGCAGTCACCTCCGCGCCGGCCCCGGCACCCTTGATCACCAGTGGAATCGGATAACGGTCGGTGGTGATGGCAATGATATTGTCACTGCCCTGCAGCGAATAAAAAGGATGAGAATTGTCCAGGGCTTTTATTTCTATGGTTGCGTTACCCTTTTCGTATCTGGCGATCCATGACAGTTTTTTATTCTCCGACCGGGCCTCTTGCTGTTTTTTACTGAAATGATCATCATAGCTGATAAGTTTGTTGAAAAAATCATCAATAGAATCAGCCTGCATGCATTCTGCCGGCAGAATTTGCTCAACTTTGACATCTTCCATTTCCAGCGGCTGCCCAATTTCACGGCTCAGTAGCAGTAGTTTCCGGGCGAAGTCCATGCCATTGAGATCATCCCGCGGGTCTGGTTCTGTATACCCCTTTTCCATGGCGGTTTTGACGATCTGGCTGAATTTTTTATCCGCAGTAAAATTATTAAAAATATAACTGATCGTACCGGAAAGAATGGCTTCAATTTTTTGTATTCTGTCGCCGGAATCCAACAGGTCCTGAATCGTGCTGATAATCGGCAAGCCGGCGCCGGCATTGGTTTCGTAAAGATATTGCACATTATTTTTGCGGGACAATTCCTGCAATTTTTTATATTCAGAATATTTCCGTGTGTTGGCCTGTTTGTTGGCGGCCACTACCGAAACACCGGCTTCCAGAAAATCCCCATAGATCCTACTAATATATTCGCTGGCCGTACAATCCACAAACACGCAATGGGTCAGTTTCTCTGTCTGAATAAATTTCAAGTATTCTGATGGATCGGACTTGACCTTGCTCTGGTCTAATTTTGTTTTGAAATCATCCAGATCAATCCCAGCGGTTGATAAAAGCATTTTCCGGCTGTTGGCCAGGCCGGCTACGATCAGGTTGAGTTTCTTATTGTTCAGCAAACGGCTGTAATTTTCTTTGATTTGGCGGAGCAATTCGGAACTGATCAGTCCCACGCCGGCAATGAACAAGTAAAGTTTCGATTCCAGGGCGAAAAAGGATTCATGAACCGCATTCAGCGCCATTTTTTCGTCAGCTTTGCGAATGACAACGGAAATGTTGAGTTCTGATGATCCCTGGGCAATGGCAACCACGTTGACATTCTTTTCCGCCAGCGCGTCAAACAGTTTTCCGGAAATGCCCGGTGTGTGCTGCATTTGTTCACCCACAATCGCGATAATGGAGAGGTCTTTTTCGATTTTTACCCGGTCGATAAATTTACTACCAATTTCCGCTGCGAATTCTTCCTCCAGACATTCCCGGGCCAGTTCTGCGAATTCCGGTTTAATAGCCGCACAGATGGAGTGTTCTGAAGAAGCCTGTGAGATCAGGATCACATTGATCTTATTTTGGGCCAGGGCGGCAAACATGCGCGAAGCAGTTCCTTCGATACCAATCATTCCGCTTCCCTGCAGCGTGATCAGGGCAACACTGTCAATGGAGGTGACCCCTTTTGCCAGACAGCGGTCTGAAGGATCATTGGTAATGACAGTACCCCGGGCTTCGGGAGCAAAGGTGTTTTTGATAATGCAGGGAATATCATTGTCCATCAATGGCTGAACTGTCAGGGGATGAATAACTTTCGCGCCAAAATGGGACATCTCCATGGCTTCCACGTAACTGATCGATTTCAGAGGAAAGGCATCTTTAACCTTACGGGGGTCGGCACTCATGACGCCGGATACATCGGTCCATATCTCAACATGGTCTGCCTTTAGCGCCGCGCCATAAATAGCCGCCGTCAGGTCAGAGCCGCTGCGGCCGACTGTTGTGGTTGTGCCTTTTCTTGAGGAAGCGATAAAACCGGTGGAAATATATAGGGCTTTTGTATCTTTGATCGCCGCTTTTATATTGTTCGCGGTTGTAAAAAAATCAATTCTTGCGTTGGTGTACCTTTCGTCAGTAACAAAAGTTCTCCGCGTATCTAAAAAAGTGTTTTCTATGCCCTGGGATTTCAAATATTCGGAAATGATAGTGTTGGACAATCGTTCGCCAAAACTCTGAAGCAAATCCAGCGACTTGGGGGACATTTCTTTGAGCAGGTACATGCCGTGGGTAATTTCATCAATTTCTGTGAAAAGCGAATTCAGGGTGTTGGTAATGACGCTGTTTAAATTTTTATCAGTAAACAGGTCATTGATATATGTGAGATGTCTTGTGAAGATTTTTTCATTGGTCAGGGTGTAATTATTATCGCCCTTTTCCGCCTGTTCACCAGCTTTTATCAACAGGTTGGTAATGCCAGAAAATGCTGAAAACACAACAATAATTCCGGGCTTTTTGGCCTGTGCCAGGCGAATGATTTTAGTAACCTCTTTTACCAGCGCGGGGCTTCCCAGCGATGTCCCGCCAAACTTTAATACTTTCATGTCAATCCTTCGTTTTAAATAAAAAGAGAGTTAAAGACACAGCTCTCTTGCTGTCTGTTAACTCTCTCTGTCCCTTATTCCTGAAAGTCAAATATATTGAGTTTTTCTTGAGCTTGCAATATAAAATTACTTTATCCGGCAATTACTGGTTTTCATCCCTGGGTCATAAAATACAATACGCATTATTCCTAAAAACATGGATAATGTCCGCTTCGCGCCGTTACGTCTCTTTCCATCAGCGGCCGGGTATTTTATGAATAATTCAGACTAAAATAGCATAACTCTGGAAGAGGGCCGAGTTAGGAAAAAATAAAAATCAGTATCATTGAAACTTTCATCATTCAAACTATTTTAAGTATATTGTGTATGTTTCCTGAAAAAGAATGAGGAGAAATTATGCGAACTTCAAATCCGATATTTAAATCAAAAACCTTTAAGAATGCCCAGTCCTATGGCGGACAGTCAGTAATGACCATAGATGGCACGATCAACAAAACTTTTATGATGTTTTTTATCTTGATTGCCAGCGCGGGCTTTACCTGGACAAAATTCATGAATGCCTGGGATGCCTCGGCAGTCAGTCCCCTTATGATGATTGGACTGATCGGCGGACTGATCACAGCGCTGATCACCGTTTTTAATCCAAAGGGCGCCAGAATTACCGCGCCGCTTTATGCGCTTTTCGAAGGATTGCTGTTAGGTGGATTATCTGCCATTTTTGAGACACAATATC
>CAYTLS010000264.1:0-4475 GCA_964438745.1 uncultured bacterium | reverse complement strand
TTAGTGAACTTCATGGGGCTGTGGCGCGCCGTATGTGGCATAATTTATGGCCCAATATACTGACAGAAGAGGTGCCGATCAGTAGTGTCACCAATGGTATTCACACCGCCTCCTGGATTTCAATGGAGATGGCGGAACTGTTCAATCGTTACCTTGGACCGAAATGGCAGGATGAACCCGCTGATAAAACCGTATGGCAAAAAGTTAATGATATTCCTGATGGCGAACTGTGGCGTATTCATGAAAGCCGGCGAGCGCGTCTGGTATCCTTTGCCCGTAAACGGCTGGAAAATTATTACCGTGAAATAGAGCAACCAGAATCCATCATACGAAAAGCAAAATCAGTATTGAAAACCGATGCCCTGACCATTGGGTTTGCCCGTCGATTTGCAACTTATAAACGTGCGACCTTGATTTTTCGTGATCCCGAAAGACTGGCAAAAATCCTGAATAATCAGGAGCGGCCGGTGCAGATCATTATTGCCGGCAAGGCACATCCCCAGGATACTGAAGGTAAAAAATATATCAGTCGTATTCTGGAACTGATGAAAGAAGAACCCTTTAGTCAGAATGTTGTATTTCTGGAAGATTATAATATGAACATTGCCCGCTATTTGGTCGAAGGCTGTGATGTTTGGTTGAATAATCCCAGACGGGGATTGGAAGCCTGTGGAACATCGGGTATGAAAGCCTCTGCCAACGGCTGTATTAATTGCAGTACTCTGGACGGATGGTGGGATGAAATATATTCACCGGAAATTGGCTGGGGAATCGGCCAGCGCCAGGAGCATGAAGATGTAGAATTCTGGGATGATATCGAATCCCAGGAACTCTACAGCTTGCTGGAAGAGCAGATCGTTCCCACTTTCTATGAGCGAGGTGGTGAGCGGATGCCGAGAAAATGGATACAGATGATGAAGAAAAACATGGTCACAGTTTGTCCTCAGTTCAATTCCAACAGAATGTTACAGGAATATATGGAAGCGATGTACCTACCGGCACAACGGAAAAAAGAACACATGTTTGCCCAGAAATTCAAAGGCGCCAAAGATCTGGCAGCCTGGAAAGATAAAATCCGCGCTGAATGGAGTTCTATGAGATTTCTGAATGTTGAAACCAGTGATACCAAAGCACTTAAAGTAAATTCTACTTTTGAGATGAAAAGTGAGATTTATTTGGGTAAAATATCTCCGGAAGATGTCGATGTTCAGGTCTATTATGGAAAAATTGACAGCAAAGATGAAATCAAAAATGGTAAACTAGAATCCATGGAAATGACTAAAAAACTGGATGATGAAAAATATATTTTCACCGCTAATATAAATAATTGGCAGAGTGGCAATAATGGATTTACACTGAGAATCATTCCGAAGCATGAAGGATTGGCAAATCCTTTTGATGACGGATTAATCTTTTGGTTTGAGGATTAACTTGACTGAACTATTAACGAGTCTGGCAAAAGAGCGATTATTTAGTGCGAGAAAAGTAGTAGTTTTAACCGGAGCGGGAATTTCGGCTGAGTCCGGAATTCCCACTTTTCGTGAAAAAGACGGATTGTGGACGAAATTCTCGCCTGAGGAATTGGCGAGTTTCGACGCCTTTTATAAAAACACGGCCATGGTATCAGAATTTTATCAGAAACGACGTGAGATAATTGAGAAGACAAATCACAATCCGGGGCATAAAGCATTGGCGGAAATGGAACAATTGTTCGATGATTTTCATATAATTACACAGAACATAGACGGGCTTCACCAAAAAGCAGGAAGCGACAACGTCATCGAAATTCATGGAAATATTATGGACAATTATTGTATTGATTGCAAAAAAGAATACACTACGGAAGAGTTTGATAAGATCTATAGGGAGAATTCTAACCATATACCCCGTTGTGAATGTGGCGGTCTTATTCGCCCTGATGTTGTTTGGTTTGGTGAACAGTTACCCCAGGATGCGCTGGAGAAAGCATTTCAGTTATCAGAAGCGGCCGATATTTTCTTTTCTATCGGCACATCGGCCCAGGTTCGGCCGGCAGCTGATCTGCCAATTCTGGCTTTGCAAAATGGGGCTTATCTGATTGAGGTTAATCCCACACCAACCGGTTTAACCAATTTTACCCATTTGAATATTCAGGAAAAGAGTGGTAAAATATTGCCCCGTCTTAAAGAGGAAATTGAGTTAAATTTTAGACATTAAACCGAGGAAGTCATTTTGAACAAAAAAATTATTCTCTTACTTATTATTTTTATTGGACTGACCAGTTCTTGTGCCTACTTTAATACTTTTTATAACGCCGAAACCTATTTTGAAGAGGGGCTGAGGGATTACCGGGAAAGTTTGAAGAATAATAACGAAAACTACTCAACGACCAATTTTAATATAGCCATTGAAAAATCGGAGAAGGTTTTGCGGAATTATCCCGACAGCAAATTGTGTGATGATGCACAATATCTAATTGCTGTTTCCAATTATTACAAAAAAAATTATCGCAAGGCAAAAAAGGAAATTGAAGTTTTTTTTGATGAATATCCGGCAAGTGAACTTCGATCCGAAATGGATATGTGGTATGGTAAAGTATTTTGGAAAATGGGAAATCCGGAAATGGCAATTCATCACTGGCAACAACTTAGCAAAAGTGTTGAAAATTATGAATTAAAGGCTGATATCCTTTTCTCAGTCGCCCAGGTTTTTGAAGATATTAATGAAATAGATTCTGCCATTGCCTATTATAAAAAAACCACGGAAGTACGTGGTGGTTCAGAGAAACACGGACAGGCTCAATATAATATTGCTGAATTGAATCTGAAAGAAGGCCGTTTAGAAAAGGCTGTAGAAGATATTGAAAAGGTCAATCAGTTTAACATTACCAACGACCTGAAACAGAAACGTGAAATTCTTCTTTTAAAAATATATCGTAAGGCGGGTAAATATGATAAAGCTGAAAAAACGATTTTTAAAAAACTGAATAGTGAAAAGAATAAAGACATTTGGGATCAGTTAGAACTTGAACTGGCTCTGATCTACCGGGATACGGGGGATACGTCCTCGGCGATTAACCGCCTGGAAACCATTGTTGAAAATGAAAATTATAAAAAAAGTGAGGCGGTGGCGGCGGCTTATTATTACATTGGGCTTATGAATTTAGTGGATTTTCACGATTATGAGGAAGCTGCCAAAAATTTTAAACTGGTCAAAGGAGAAAACAAAAACTCAGAATTTGTTTTCGAGGCAGAACAACGCATTAACCAATTGAACCGCTATGATAAAATTACCCAGGAACTCAATGAAAATACACCCATTGTCGAAAAGATCATCTTAGGACTGACCTCTCCTTTTGATGAGGAAGTTAACGTCGAGACGGACACCTCTGATAAAAGCCAGGAAGAGATCAAAGGGGAATTGGAAGAAAAAGCCAAGGAGATAGATCTGTCAAAAGTAGATACCTTGAAAACCTTTGAATCCTATTATGAAAACCGGTATGAATTAGCAGAACTTTATTATTTTGATTTTACTTTTGAAGATAGCGCTAAATATATTTTTAAAGACATTATCGAATCCCAGTATTTCAACCCTTTTGTTGAAAAATCCCTTTATGCCCTTTACTATATTGCCGATCTGGAAAAAAACAGCGAAAGCGCTGAATACTACAAAAATACCTTGAAAAATCTGAATCCTGACTCTCCCTACCTGATGTACATTGAAGAAGGCAAAATAATCTATGAAGATCCCTATCTTGAAGAGCGGGAAAAATTTGAAATCGCGGAAGCACTGGTCCAATCTGAACCCGACAGCGCAATCAACCTGTTTGAGAAACTAGTCAACACAGAAAAAGAACACCCTTACCAGGGGAAAAGCGCTGCCAATATCGGCTGGATCATGGAAAATATTAACTATGATCTTGATAATAGTTTGCTTTGGTACAAGATGGTTGTTGATTCATTCCCCACGAGTGAGGTTGTGCAGATCGCCAGCCAAAAAGCAAAAATGTTGCAAGCATTGTCTGATCAACTGAATCAACCGGAAGAAACAGACTCCATGACCGCGGCCCAGGATTCTACAGGATTGTCAGCCGATGAGATAGCAGTTGGGATGGATTCAACAGCGACAGACAGTGCCGTGGCACAAGCCGACAGTCTCGACCAAAATAGAAAATCTGCTGAAAGGGTGCTCGAAAAAGAGGAAGCTTTTGAAAAAGACAGAAAAATTAAAAAAGAAGAAGGTGTCCGCAAAAAAGTCCTGCAAGAAGAAGATAAATCAAATTCGAGGGAACCACAGAAAATTACCCCGGAAGTAAATACAGAGGTAGAAGAAAATAAAACAGAAAGTACAGAAGAAAATGAAAAAGATTTGCCGGTCAAAGATCTTGACAAATGAACAACTGGCTGATAAATATTGGAAAATAGTCTTTGATTGTCCCGACATTGCATTGAATTCGCAGCCGGGACATTTTATTGAGATCTATTTCGAAGATTCGG
>CAYTLS010000263.1:0-4485 GCA_964438745.1 uncultured bacterium | reverse complement strand
CCTGGAATAGGTCTTTTGACTCTCATTGCCTGCAGTATCAATGGCTGTAACAAAATATTGTATCTGTTGTCCACGCTTTAAACTGCCATCCATAAATTCCAGCAACTCATGATTAAGTGTATCTAGAATTACATTTGCATTTTTATCGGTTCTCCCAATTTTATACTGCCAGACATCCGGTGAGATTGACCGGTTCCAACGGATCTTTATACCACGACCCGGCATATTCTCCACATGAATGCCTCCCGTAGGCTGCGGTGGATCATTATCAGGTATGGTCACCCAAATACCGACGGGTTGACTTTTGTAGGTCATGGTGTCCACTGCCACCACCGAATAATAATACCTCTGTCCCGGCGTCAATTTATTCTTTCCGGCAGGGATATCAATGTATTCTAATGAACTTATAGTTTCTTCATTGAGGCGATAGGGTTTTCCAGGTTGATATCCACGGCGAATAAAATATCCAACCGCATCCGGCGATAACGACCTTTCCCAGGTCAGGATTACCTGGTCATTGCTGATTTTCGCTTGCAAATTTTCTGGTGGTATTGGTGGTGTTTGGTCTGTAACTAAAGCATCCATACGATTGGACTGCCTGCTCTCATTGCCGGCATTATCCACAGCGGAAACACTATAATAATAAGATACACCATAGGTCATTGTTGAGTCCACAAAACTGTTAACTTTTAAAGGCAATATTGCCGGAGTGATTCGTAGCGTATCTTTCTGATTAACTGCCTGGCGGTAGACATAATACCCCTGCAGGTCCGGCTCTCTGTTTTTTTGCCAGGAAAGGTGGACTTTTTCCGCGATTACCTCAGCCGTCAGATTATCCGGTTGTTGCGGAGGAACAATATCTTCGGTTTGAATAACCGTCCGGGCGGCAGCGCCTATACGTCGAATAGCATCGATAGCTACGATCTTATAGGTATATTGCCTGCCCACAACAATCTCATCATCAGCAAACCGGTTGGGCATCCCATCCAACCGCAATAAGGGCCTCTCATTGATCTGTGCAAAGAGGTTATTATCATCGCTGCGGAACATTAAAAACTGAAAAGCAATATCATTGTTTTCGCCAGACCAGCGTGGGTAGTCCCATGTGAGAATAACCTTATCCTGTTCCTGTTTGGCCGATAAATTCGGGATTTTTTTCGGAAAGATTTCCGTAATCGCGATCGCTTGTTGACATTGCATTACTTCATCACCACTCCGATTCACTGCAATAATCCGGTATTCATAGGTTTTCCCTGCCTGATTGTCACCAGCGACAAAATATCGCCCCAGTACTCTTGCAGCGTTCCGATCCATTAAGGTCGCAATGATACCATAATAATCTTCCGTGCGTAATTTCAGAAGCAGTTGCTGAGCAGATTCAAGTTTTAAAGCTCTGAGCAATTCATCATAAAAACCCCCCAGTTGAAATTTCATGATCCGAGCATTCATTTCCGCCATCACTGGCGTTTGCGTCAAACGTTGAAATTCAGCCTCACCATTCAACCTACGCTCAACATGAAATCCGTCACCAATCTGTAGGGTCTGATTCAAAAATATATGGACCGAATCCTTTTTGACTGCATAGAAAAAGCCCAGGTCTTTTGCCAACAGCGGGGCTGTTATGAATATCAAAATTAAGAAGCCAAAAAATGTCCGCTTGATCATATATTTTTCCTTTTATTGTGGCACAATCCGATAATCACTGCCACTTTTTTCAATTATAAACCGGTATTGGAAATTAGGTGAATTTATTTCATAACCAATATTCAAGCCTTCATAAATATAGGTTTTTCCGGTATCAGCCGGCTCAAACCGGGAATTAAATTTCACTGATCTCCAATCGACAGCTGATGACCTTAGTTCTTTAAAAGCGATTGTACCATTCGGTACTTCCGGGGCTTCCCTGATCCAGAAATCAAGGAGTTGGCACTTGCTATCAAAAGAGGTGTTTGTGAAAATCGCTGTGAAATTCCCATGATTATCCATTTCCAAGGAAACAACCTGTGGAATTGGTGGTCGTAATTTGATTGATTGGATGGTTTCATGAACTTCCCCTGTATTACTTACAGCGCGTAATGATACAAAACAATTCAAGGGCAATCCGAAAATGGTTCCAGGTAATTTTAATTGGGTACCCACCTGGACCTCATCCGGTGAAAAATCGATGGTTCCGAACGAAGGAAAACTCCTGTTTGCTTCATGCTCCTCAGCAGTACCAATTGCATATTGATAGCCGATAATTGACGCATTGCCATTAAACCCGATTTCTGAAATAGTGAGCACAAGTTTATCATCCTCATTCACCTCTAACCTATTGAACAATGGCTTTGAGGGCATGCGAACAATAGTATCCCATACGACATGTTGTTGGGCACTGGTAAGCCAGTACCAGGTTTTAAATGTATATTGTTGTCCAAATTCAACATCATTGCCTAACCGCTCTGTTTCGGAAATCACACCACTGGAACTGGCTGTCGTTGAGCCGCCGTCAACCTCCTGACCGTCTTTGAAAAGGCCAAAATGGATATAACGGTTCGGCTGAATACTGGCCAGCAGACCTGCTTCTAACTGTCCGCTGATGTCAAGTTTTATTTCAGTGCCAAAAAGCATTGTTCCGGGAACCACTTGAACCACTGCTTTTGGAAATAATTGCAGTTCTAATCTATTTTCTTTTTCGGTACCGGATTTACTGATGGCTTTAATACCTACATGGGAAACTGTATTATCCGAAATTTTCAAAGGTGTTGTAATGGTCTTTCCCGGTTGCCAATCAGCTGTAGCGATATCCACCTGGTCCGGATAGGGGCGAATAGTGAAATTTTCATCACTACCCAGAGCAATTTTATACCCGGCGATATCCTGTTTATTGCCGAACCCATGGCGAATAGCATTTATCATTAAATCGTGATTAATTGATAATTTAGGCTTCTCACAGAATTTCTCTGGCCATGGTATAGCAAGCGCAATCACCGTAGAGTCCGGCGACTTCTTACCATACACCGTTTCACCCAGAGCTGTCAGGTATACTTTATCATATGCGCCGATAGAATCCGGCAGGAAGTATTGGTTTTGTGCATACCCATTATTATAGTCATAGCCGGTCAGATTAACCTCAATATTCTGCCAGTCATCGCTGTCTGGTTGTTTCCCGATTTTCAGGCTTGCTTTTGCATTACCAACGCCAATCTTCCCTTGCTGAATTTTGTTCCCCATTTTTAACCTTACATTTAACTCATAGATAAATTGGTTATATTCAAGGTCGCGAACAGAGATATTTCCAATCAATTCCAGATTGGGGGGTGTTATTTCCTGTTCTACATAAGCAAAGCAGCGGTCGCCATCAGCAGATTTTGCTATCAAACCAATCAGAGATTTTGGGGCTGCATTTGCAGCATTGGCAGGTAGTACAATTTTCTTCCCAGTCTCCAGATCATCAATCTTATCCAGTTCCCTGAAATTCAATTGATAGCGATTCTGTCCATCCAGGGTCGGTTGGTAGGTACCTACGGCATAGCTTAACTTAACAACCGTTTTTTTCCCTTCAAATGCATCCTCAATAATCGGCAAGACAAAATATCCTTCTTCGTTTGTTCTCACCTCAGAAAACATAGGTGAATAGATCTGTAATTCTGCATTTGAAACCAATGACTCCAATCCTGACTTTTCAGTCATTAATGAGAGAAAAACCGATTGACCGGCCTTAATCTCAGTTGGCAAGGTTGTTACCCAGACATACACCCTCACAGTATCATTGCCACGAAACTCAATCCTCGAATCGGAAAGCATTCGGAACAATGCTTTTGTGTCATTATAAAGATCATCGGTTCCGGCAGTTTTACCAATTTTCAAGGTAACATTTTCGACCCTTGTATCAGAAATTTTATTTAAGTCCACTGTAACTTTCAGGTCATAGGGCGGCAGTCCCGGTAGCACTGTAGCACGGAATTTTGGTGCCTCGGGATCCGGTGTCACTTGGGCATTAGAGTAACTGCGATTGCCGGTAAAATCCATGGCCCAGAGTTGAAATTCAAAATCATTGGCAACATCAAATTCTGCAGCGGGCAATGGTACGGTCAGTTGCGCACCGGCAGTGACCTTTTCTACTGGGATAAAAAAACTATCGGGGTCCCAGATTTCAATATTTTGATTGGGTCCCCAATACTTGTTCTGTACAATTTTCCAGGGATAGCGGTCAACACCACTGATCTGATCGGAACCGGGGGTTATGATATCGATGGTGAGAGTGTTATTATCAATTCCTAAAACTTTAAATTTTGGTGGTTTGGGAAATTCATTTTCATAGGCCTTGGCAATGGTAAACTCTTTCACAGCTGAATAACCCGTTGTCCAGTCATCCTGATCTTTGATTGCCCGTAAGGCAACTTTCAGGGAATCCCGGTAGGGTAAATATTTAAAATTGATTCGTCCGACCCAGGGCATAGTGATTTCCGAGGAATCTGTAAACGTTTGCCAGCTGACCCCTGA
>CAYTLS010000262.1:0-4499 GCA_964438745.1 uncultured bacterium | reverse complement strand
GATATCCACGCCATTACGGCTGCCAACAACCTTCTGGCAGCTGCAATCGATGCCAGAATGTTCCATGAAGCCACCCAATCCGACGAAGTGAGGCTGACCAGGGGAACAGCTCTCGAAGGCCAGTCTTCCGAAAACAGCTCCGGCATATCCAGCACCAACGATCATTAGTTTCTTCATACTATTCCTCTTCTCTGTTTTCTTTAGGATCAATAATAAAATCCATGGTCTGATAAAATTTCCGGGCGATGATCCCGGGTGTGAAATTATTTCTGAAGTGTTTAACCGAATTTTTCCGGAATAATTGAATTTCTGCCTTACTCATATCCATAGTTTGAGCAATGGTCGATGCCAATTGGCTAATATTTTTAGGGGCCACCAAAAAGCCAGATTCCTGCTCCTTTACCAAATCTTTTAGCCCCCCAACTTTTGAAAAAATAGGAAAACAGCCAAAGCTGATTGATTCCAACGCAAACATTGACATTCCTTCAAACCGTGAAAATAAAACCGTGGCATCAACATGCTTGCTTAATGAGAGTACCTCAAGATGGCTTGCTTTGGGAACAAATATTACGTCATCGGTTAAATTTAATTGTTTGGCAAGGGTTTGCAGGTAGGATTTTTTATTTCCATCACCAATTATTACGAGCGAAATATTTTTCCGTCCATACTCCTGCTTCAGACGATTGAGCGCAAACAGCACATCACTGATTCCCTTTTGCAGCAATCCGTCGCTATCCATTCTGCCAAGGGTCAAGAGGGTAAATTGTTGTTCTTTCAGGCCGAATTTTTCAAAAATAGATTTTTTATCCAACAATTGGTAGTTTTCCGTAAAGATCGTGTTTGGAATAACAGTGTATTGCTTTGCAGCTGACAGATACAAGTTGGATCGCAGATAAGTTTTGTTAATAAAGTCGATATAAAAGGGGGTTGTAACAGTGATAATACGCGCTCGTTTCACCCATTTACCTATGAAAAACTTCCAAATTCTCATCATGATGCTTTTGCTGTAAAAAGCCGCTTCCGTAGTCATGCAGCCATGAAACCTGACAACTGTTTTTTCAGGCGCCAGTTTAGTAATAATATTTCCGAGAATGAACATTTCGGCCGTATCAAAAAAAATTACATCCCATTGCTTCAGGTTTCGTAAAACAGAAGGAATTATCCTGAACTGATAACTATATTTCCGCAGCCCTTTCTTGCTTCCCCGTTTCACTTCAAGGCCTGGTAATTCCTGAATATTCGGCGGCTTTGCAACTGGTGTCATCACAGTAATATCACAACTGTCCTGAATGGCTTTTATAAAATTAGTAGTGGCAAAACTGTATCCGGAAGTTTCCGGATAAAACTGGACAGCAAAGATCAATATTTTTTTTCTGGTTGTTTTCATATCAGCTATCACCCTATTCATAAACTACTATTTGACGTATACTTTTTTAGAAAAGTATACATTATGTCGTAGTTTTTACGGCGATTTAAAAGTATCATAAATTACTTTCCAACCTCCGGGTGTTAAAAATTTAAACCGGTATTCATCTGCTGAACAATTAGCTGCAATCTTGATTGAACCGGGAATTTTTGTTGTTAAAGGATACTTTTGTAAGTTAAAAGCACGGGCAATCGATGGGATTTTTTGATAATCAAATCCCATAATTTCGGCGACAGCAAAATCAACCTCTACCGGATTCAGGCCACCCAGAATGATTCCTGTTTTTTTAGGTAAATGCTCCATTGGCCCTTCTTTTTCTGCAGCAATAATACCGTCAACCAGGCAGAGATAATGACGCTGTTTTTCCGGCTGCATCTCCCCTTTTTTATCCGCATAAAATAAAATCTGGTTGAGGTCACGAATGCAGCGCCAAATTGTGTCATTGCCATGCCAGCTGCCTTCGCGGTAATGTTTTGATTCGCTGTGCATAGACACTTCTTCATAGCTTTTGCCCTTCCAGACGAATGTTCGAAATATTTTCTTCAGCCAGGTCGCGATTTTTATTCCCGCTTCGTTGGTCTTCAAATAATTCCAAATTCGCTCCCGTAAAACTGTTTTCAGATGATATTCTTCAAATTCATCCCCGCCTTCTTTGGGCAAACCGCGCCGGTGATGAGCAATCCAGGACTTATCCCCATTGATACCAACCAGGTTTTTCATGGCGCAGGTAATGCCGGCCTTGCGATGAGTTTTCATTTTTGGCAAATTAATTATACAATCGGCTTTAAGAATCTCCCGGGCAATCATGTATTCATTTTTTCGATGGTTATGATGCCGGGAAACGGTCCCGTATCCGTAATCAGTGATTTCCAGTTTATCCGAATATCGACTGACATCATTCAGGGCCGAATCTTTCCCCAGATCCACCACCACATAATCACTACACTGCCGGGTAAATCTTTTTACTTTTCGTTCAATTATATTTTCTTCGTTGAAAATTGCAATTTCCCAGCGCATATCAACTAATCGAATATTGACACCCTGTTGCTGATAGAATTCAACCAGTTTCTTTGTACCGGTTTTCTCAACGATATCATGCCAATCTGATGATTGTAACGGAACATCCCCCACAATGATCTTTACATGATTATCAGTCGCCAATAAAATATAATCAATGACCGGACGCATTAATGACGCATGGGTGATCATGGAAAGGACACCAGACAATCCCAGCGGATGATCCCCCTTTACAAAGTTGGGTTTCAGCAAAACGGTTTGATTTTTCCGGACAAAATTTTTCAAGGGATTCCATTGCGGGGTACCAAACCGCTCCTGATCAAGCCCCAACTGCCTTAATATTTCACGAATAGCCCCGTATACCTGGTTGGTCTCGTCGGTTTTCCTGTCAGATTCTGAAGAGTTAAATTCCGGATAGATTTCCGCGGGATGGAAAGGATAATCCGGGTATTGACTACGGGTCAACTTTGCAATGTATACATCAGGAGTAGCCATTTTTCACCTTTGAAAATACAAACTGATATTTTCCCGATTTAAGTTTTGGTAATGACTCAATAATGTTGAATTTTATATCGCACTCAGCCGCCATAATATAATTAATCTTATCTTTTACTGTTTGCAATTTTTTATCATCAATTTCACTTTTGGAAGCTTCCAGGTTGATGGTGAATTTCTGATAGTCTTCCTGGATTAATTGAAATTTTTTCACTCCTCTCATAAAATAAAACAGATGGGTAAATAATTCTCCATGGATAATGCTACCGTCACAACGAATAATATGGGCGTTTTCACGGCCATTTAATTTGGATAAAGATCGGACGGCTGTTCCCTTAATATCCTCACTCTCCCCTATATCCCCAATGTCAAATTTTATCAAGGGCATGGCGTAATTATTAAGTGAGGTTACAATGACATTACCAAAACCGGAACCGGTAATATATGTTTGAGCCTTTTTATTATAGAGTTCCAAAAAAACAGACTGGCTGAAAATATCAATCCATTCCCTGCCAATGCCGATGATACCGACTTCACGGGAGCCATATTGATTTGTAATAATGGAGTCCGGAAAAGCCCTTTTGATCTCCTCTTTTAATTCAGGATACATTGTGCCGGCAGTACATACAATAAGATGGGGTTGAAAAACCGTCAGATTAGGATTACGATTAATGTATTTTGCCAGTTCAAATATGGAATCAACATAGGTCCAGATCATCCTCGGACGAACTGTGTTTATCACCTCAATATAATTTTCAATCAGGTGATTATTGAGTTTAAAACTATTCAGCACGATGCGATTGAAAAAATAATTTTTTAAGCGGCCGCCAATTGATTTTTTCTCATTAAAAATATCCTTTTCCGAGCCCCAAATTTTGATTTCCAGATCACCTGGAAATTTGCCGTATATTTCGGCAAAATACAGGGTGTCTGCTACCATTCGGTTATAATAATCACTATCCTGAATAAATATTACCGGCTCACCGGTTGATCCGCCGGAAGTGTTTCTGTAGGTGTTTCGCTGCAGATTGTCCTTTGCGAGCAACTGTTCACGGTTTTCACGAATAATATCCTTTGTTAATAAAGGAACCCGGTCAAATTTTTCCCAGTTAATTTTATCTGCCCGGATCAGGCCGATATTATCAAAAATTTTACGATAATAGATCGTATTATGATAAGCGTGCAACAACAATTTTTGCAGACGGAAGAGCTGGTAATTGTATACATTATCGCGATTAATATAGAGTTTTCGATTTTGGCGCAGATATTTTAGCACATCAGGTTTGTATAATTTTAATAAAAGTGGCGCTATTTTAGGTTTAATCATAATATTCATCCAACCATTTTTGAAACATATAAAGCGTCCATAACAATTTGCGGTTATCACTCTTCCCACTCATGTGGTTCTGCATCAGGCCGGCAATATAGTCGTAATTAAAAATATTATAACGCTGAATATTCTGTTTGGATAAGGTTTGCAAGAATTCTGGTTTCAACGCTGATTTGATCCACTTCGCGACAGGAATACCAAAGCCTTTTTTCGGTCGCCTGAGTATCTTTT
>CAYTLS010000261.1:0-4503 GCA_964438745.1 uncultured bacterium | reverse complement strand
TTTCTATTTTTTCCAGGACCTCTGTAAAATGTTCTTTGGTATCATTCAAAGCCGGTTCGATCATATGCTGCTGAGGATGGGGTGAACATAATCTGGCACGAAGCAATTTATTAATAGCATTCCGGTAATCGCTCATGATATTGGCCGGATCATGAAAAATTGCCCAACCAACCCGCCATCCCGGCATAATATAATTTTTGCTCAGTCCGCCAAAGGTAATAACCGGTACTTCTTTGGAAAGGGATGCAATGGCAATGTGCTTATTTCCATCCATCAATAACTTGTCATATATTTCATCCGCCAATACCACTAAATTATGTTTTTTTGCAAATTTCAGAATATTGCGAATACTTTCTTCACTATAATTAGACCCGGTTGGATTATTGGGGTTAATGACTACGATGGCCTTGGTTTTTTCATTGACACTTTTTTCTAACTCTTCAAAATCGATTTGCCAGCCATTTTCTTCGTTAAGATTATAGGGATTCAATTCACCATGATAGACCGGGATCTGTCCGCTGTAAAGGGGATAGCCAGGTGAGGGCGTCATAATATTTTCACCGGGATTGACCAATGCGGAGATGCAAAGTGTAATGGCTTCTGAAGCGCCACTGGTAACAACAACATCGTCAATTGTTATGCCAGGTATATTTTTATTTTTAATGGCATCGGTCACAATGGCTTTGCGGGCCGGTATAATACCCATTGAATCACAATAGGTGGATACATTCAGATCGCCATCTTTGTCAGATTGCATAATTTTATCAGCGACTATTTTTCGCAGACTTTTAGGGGTTTCAAAATCATATACCGGCGGATCACCGATATTCAGGTACAATATTTCTTTGCCTTTGGCCTCAAGTTCTTTGGCCCTTACAACAATATCCCGTATTGCATAAGTAACGTTTTCTGTTCTTTGTGCTGGAATAATTTTTTTCATCAGCTCTTCTCTCCTCAAAATAAAACTTATTTTACTGGCACAATTCTGGTCTCAACGAAGGCTCTTTCATCATACAGATATTTGGCCAGATCTTCAATATCATTGACCGTAATTTTATTGATAATATCAAGTAATTGGTCAATTGTTTGTAATTCTTTTTCAAAGATCTCCATTTTTGCAATTCTACTCATTCTGGATTGCATGCTCTCCAGATGCAACATTGCTGAGCCCTTAAATTGTTGTTTTGCTTTAGTTAGTTCTTTTTCCGCAATACCATTTTCAGCGATATCATTCAATTCCTTGAATATGAGTTCCTTGGTAAGATCAATTTTATTGACATCAGTGGCGACATAAATACTGAAATCCCCTTGATTCAGGTAAAATTCAGTCATGCTGTAAATGGAATAAATGAAACCATATTTTTCCCGAATATTATTAAAAAACCGGGATGACAGACCGGCACTCAGGATAATGTTCAACATTGAAATGTGATGACGCCTGGGATCGGTTTTTGGGAAAATGCGTCTGCCCAGCAAAAGATGAGTCTGTTGAATATCACGTCGATATTCAGTCTTAGGCTCCTTAATTGGCTGAATTTCCGGCATTTCCTCTTTTTCCTGCTGTTCGGGCATATTGGCAGTATAGCGGGCTACCAGTCGGACTAATTCGTTGTGGTCCACATTGCCCGCCGGTGTCACTAACAGATTATCTGTTGTATAATTGGTCTTATAAAAATCAAGAATTTGCTGGTTTGTAAAATTTTTGACACAATCAAGAGTTCCCTGTATCGGTCGTCCCAGCGGATGATCAGGAAATAGTTGGCTATGGTGAAGGTCAAAGATGATATCCGAGGGATTATCCTCCACACCTTTGATCTCCTCCAGTATAACCGTTTTTTCACGCTCAAAATCATCCTCATCAAACTTCCAGTTGATGGTGATATCGGAAAGAACATCAACCCCCTGCTCCAAATATTCATTCATCAGGCGAACATAGTAGCAAGTGGTACTCTTACTGGTAAAAGCATTGAGAACTCCGCCGAGGGATTCAATATCATTGGCGATATCAAAACTGGTTCTCTTTAAAGTTCTCTTAAAAACCATATGCTCAAGCATATGTGCCATACCATTAAACTGATCGGTTTCATTAATAGATCCGACCATGAGCCAAAATCCTAATGAAACCGAATGTACAGTATTAATATTCTCAGAAATTACAGTGACACCATTTTCCAGTACTGTCTTCTGAAAATTTTCTTTATTCATACAGAACGCCTGTTATCTTCTGTTTCTGTCTCTGTTATCTCGACCGCGGTTATCTCTGCCACGATTATTTCGATTGTCTCTGCGACCAGAACTTCTCTTAGGTTCTTCATAACCTTCCGGTTTTGGCAACAGTGCTTTACGGCTTATTTCGAATTTTCCCGGCGCCGCGATATCCTGTAGTTTAACTGTTATAGTATCACCAACAGATAATTTTTCATGAATATCTTTGGTTCTTCCCCATTCCAGTTCAGAAATATGCAACAAACCTTCTGTTCCCGGCAAAAATTCCACAAAAGCACCATAGGATTCCAGTCGTGTTATCTTACAGTCTTCGTAGATTTTACCTTTTTCCGGTTCTTCCAGAGTCTTTTTAATGATCTCTTTAGCCTCTTCAGCAGAAACGGTGTTAGGAGCAGAGATGGTTACACGCCCGTCGTCTTCGATTTCTACAACAGACTCTGTTTTTTCCTGGAGGGCTTTTATATTTTTGCCACCCGGGCCAATGATCTTACCGATTTTTTCAGGATCGATCATCAAACTAACAATTTTTGGTGCATGTTTTGATATATCTGCACGGGCTACATCGATGGATTTTTCCATAATTTCAATAATATGGATTCGTCCATTGCGTGCCTGTTCCAGAGCAGTTCGCATAATATCTGTAGAAATACCTTTGACCTTTAAATCCATTTGGATGGCGGTTATACCATCTCTGGACCCGGTTACTTTGAAATCCATGTCACCAAAGTGGTCTTCCGCACCCTGAATGTCAGAAAGTACATAAGCACCATCATCAGTTTTGATCATACCCATTGCAATACCTGCAATCGTTTTTTTAATGGGTACACCGGCGGCCATCATAGACAAAGAACCTGAACAAACAGAAGCCATTGATGAGGAACCGTTTGATTCCAGTACCTCTGATACAATTCGAATCGTATAGGGAAAATCATCTTCATTTGGTACAAAGTGTTTCAAGGCACGTTCCGCCAGATTTCCATGACCGACTTCTCTCCGTTTTGGGCCGAAAAGTCTACCAACTTCACCAACACAAAAGGGTGGGAAATTATAATGGAGGTAAAAATTCTTGCTGAATTCTTCCTGCCCGACATTATCAACAGTCTGCTCATCACGTTTTGTTCCTAATGTCGTGGCTCCCAAACTCTGGGTTTCGCCTCTGGTAAAAAGCGCTGAACCATGAGCTCTGGGCAAGACATCTATTTCACAGGTGATCGGACGAATTTGATCCAGTTTACGGCCATCAAGACGTTCAGATTTTTCAGCGATTAATTTTCGCATATCAGCTTTTTGAAGGTCGTCAACAGTTTCCCAGATAATTCCGGCAGATTCCGGATATTCTTCTTCTGTTTCCTTAACCAGCTCTTTTACAAAAGCCTTAACCGCATTTTCCCTGCTTTTTTTGGAAAGACGGCCTAATTCAAGCCATTCAGCCAGTTTTGGTTCGGTTTTTTCTTTAATCAGTTTAACCAGATCTTCCGGATGTTCTGATTTTACAACTTCAGCTTTTTCCGGTTTGATTTCATTGAATAACTCAACCTGAAGATCGATCAGTTTCTTGAGTTCACCATGAGCATATTCAATGGCATCCAGGAGGATTTCTTCACTGACTTCTTTTAGTTCACCTTCAACCATCACAACGGATTCTGATGTACCGGCAACAACGATATCCAAATCCGAGTTTTCCATTTGTTCAAAAGTAGGATTGATAACGAAATTATCGTCAACTTTTCCAACTCTGACAGCAGCAATGGCTTCATGAAATGGAATATCGGAAATCAGTAACGCACAGGATGCGCCGACAATTGCTAACACATCCCCGGGGTTTTCCAGGTCACTTGAGACCAATGTCGCAATGATCTGTGTATCGCTCATAAATCCTTCTTCAAACATAGGTCTGATCGGACGATCCATGAGTCTCGCTGTCAAAATTGCATCTTCGCCAGGGCGGCTTTCGCGCTTAATGAATCCACCGGGAAATTTTCCTGATGCATAGGCTTTTTCTTTATATTCACATTGTAGCGGAAAAAAATCCTGCGCTACTTCAGTATCTAATTTTGCTGTAGCAGCGACCAGCACTGCTGTTTCTCCATATTGAATGAATACGGAGCCGTTTGCTTGCTTAGCCATTCTCCCGGTTTCAATTGTTAACGGACGGCCACCAAACATTATCTCTTTTTTTATCAAAGTATCTCCTTTAAAAATTATTTTCTAAGACCAAGTTTAGCAATTAGGTCTTTGTAGGCTTGTTCATTTCTTCTTTTTAAATATTTCAGAAGT
>CAYTLS010000260.1:0-4506 GCA_964438745.1 uncultured bacterium | reverse complement strand
CATTTATTATTCTTCACCAATAAAAGCAGTGAAATTTAGTCACAAGGGACAAGAAGATAAAGTAATTTTTTATATTGTCTGAAATGGAAAGGAAAGGGGTGTAATTCAAAGAACAAATTACACCCGTATTTTAAAATTTGGTGGGAGGGGACTAAACAACGACCACTGAATCATCAATTCCCGGATAAGGAGACGGCTGATATTTATCCGCGTCGTTATCATTGATCCAGTAGTTTCGATCCACCCGGTAGCGAAACCGGTATTCACGATCCTTATCAAGATTCAATTCAACTTTAAATGATCCGTCTTTTAATTTTTTCAATGGCGTTGCTTCTTCACTCCAATCATTCATTTCTCCGACTAAATGAACTGAATTCACATTACCAATATAAGATTTATCCAGTTTGAATGTCACTTTGCATTCCGGTTTGGATTTTAAATATCGTTTTTTTAACATAATTCCTCCTGAATATTTATATGCAATTACGATTTAGTAATTTTTTATTAAGATTACAACTAAAACAAGAATAAAGAATAAAATACATATAAACTACCTACTAAAACAGTTCACAATATTCTGACGGAAGGTTTCTGAGGATCCAATAGGCAAGTGCGGCAATTAAAACAGCGGACATGAGCACCCGGTTGTGATACCACTCTTTTTGCCCCGGATAAAATAAATAGATAACCGAAATAAGGAAAAGCGGCAGGGAAAAAAGATTATATTCTATCGCTTCCTTTATTTGTAATTTTCCAATTGCTAAAAAAGCATGGGTCATGCCACAGCCCGGACACTTTTTGCCGGTAATGGCGCGAAATAAGCAAAGCTGCGTTCGATCCAGAAAAGAGACCAAATCAATCTGATAAATGTGGTATAGTAAACCGGAAATAAAAACAATCCCTAAAATCAGACTGATTGAGAATTTTAATAATTTTTCGGGAGCAACCATTTTATCGAAGCAGATTATTGAGTTCCTGCTGATGGATCAGGTCAGTGACAAAGGAAAGCGCAAAAGCAGTCAACACCACACTTAAAATAGGTAAATTTGGGTTTGGATTGAGATTGCGTTTCCGCTGAATCTCGACAATCGCTGATCCCATTTTATACTGATAGTAGATATGATAAATACCGCAGGTAATGATGGATAGAAAAATCCAATTCATAAAAATAAATTCCGGACGGTTTAAAAAATAATTACAGGTTTCCATTTGCCGGTAATTCCAGTATAAATTAAAAATTCCACAGGTGATCAATGTTAAAATAATATAGGCGGGAATGTTGATTTCAAATTGAGATCTTTCAAAATCCCGTGCTACCGGTTGATTGTCCATTACTTCTCCTTTTAATATTTAATTGTCGGTAATTTATTGTAAGCACACCGCAATGGATGTAAAACTGATCACAAGTTAATTAATTTTTTTAGATTTTTGAAAAAAAGTAAATGAACACAGTCACGAGTCCCATTCTGTTTCAGTTTTAATATATCATTTTTTTATGTCCAGCCAAATATCATTGAGTAGTTTAATATTGGAATTGTTAAAATTTCAAAGGTATTTTGCCTTGAAATGTCAACAGATTGCACCGCTTTTTCTCTTTTGATCGATTGATTAGGATGGTACCATTACGATTCATTTTTTTTATTGTTTTGCTCAGGGACATCAATTTCCATTTGTCCATTGATTAGTTTTTCTTCGGCGAATTCTCGGAGTTTTGTGACAAAAATACCAATGACAATTCCTAAAATCGCGCCACAGACCACATCACCGGGATAATGAACTCCGGCATAAATGCGGCTGTATGAGACAATTACAGCCCAGGCCATAATACTGTATGTGAATAGTCTATTTTTGAAAAGCAAAGCGAGAAAAGTCGCCGCTGCAAAGGAATTAGCCGCATGGGAGGATACGAATCCATATTTGCCGCCCCGTTTGCCATGCAATAAATGAATAACATCTTTTAAGTCATCTACCCGGCTCGGGCGTAGTCGTTCAAAGACCTCTTTGAATAATTTGACGGAGACCTGGTCCGCCAAAACAATCAGTAAAACAATCGCCGGTATAATAATCAAGCTGCGTTTTTTGTATCGATAAATGATAAACCCGATAATAATCAGGTAGAGAGGATACCAACTTTCCTTTTTTGTGATGAACCACATGACCGGATCCATAAAAGAGGTATTGAGTCCGTTTAAAAATAAAAATAATTTGGTGTCAATTGTATTTAGAAATTCCAGCATAATCCTTCCGGTTTTAGGGTACTAATTTATTTTATCCTGCCATGAAATTCAAATGAATTAAGGTAAATAAATATGCTTTGTAGTGAATAATCATAAAAAAAAGGAACCAGGGAAATTGCACTCCCTGGTTCCTGTAATGTTATAATATATTCTATTTTTCGGGCAGTTGAATGATCTTCACCCTGTTTTCACCGAAATACTGTTGCGCGGCTTTCTGAATATCCTCTATCGTCAATTGCGCCACTAAATCCTGCTCATTGGGAATATCATTCAAATCGAGATCGTGATAAATATAGGTATTCATGCGGCCTACCCAATACCGATTATTTTCCAGTCGTTTTTCGTAACTGCGCATGCTGGTAGCTTTTACCTTATCAAGGTTCTCCTGGGTCGGTCCTTCGGCTTTCAGCTTTTCTATTTCATCAATAATATAACCGGCCAGGGTGTCTGCGCGTTCCGGATCGCAACCAAAGTAAATAAAAAACTGATATTCATTATCCGGATAATGGTCCAGGGATGCCATGCAACGGACACCGTATGTACCGCTTTCTTCTTCACGGATTTTTTCACGAAGCATAATATTGAGAATATCTTTTGTTGTTGAAATCTTTTTCTCATTAGCCATTGACCACTCTTCTTCACCATTATAAACCAGCACAACAGTACTTTTCTGGTCCATTCCGGCTCTGATGTTTTTTTCTATTTTACCCTTGGGATAATCCGGGCTGACATCTTTCCAATGATCATCACGGGGCAAAGAGGGAAGGCTCCCCAGGTAGGTAGCGCAATAGTCGGTTAATTGTTCCGGATCAATATTGCCCGTGAAGAAAAAGGTGAAATCATCGGCATCAGCGAACCGTTCCTGGTAAAATTGAAATGCTTCATCCAGGTTTAGTTCCTCTTTCAGCATTTCCGGCGTTTTTGGGCGGGAGCGGAAGTGGTTTTGTGTCAGAACTTTAGTTAATGTATCCTGAAGTGCTGAACCAGGATCAGCCTGACGATTTTTTAACATGGCAATCTGACGGGTTAGCAGGGATTGAAAAATTGTTTCATCTTTTCTGGGTGAGGTAAAATATAGATGAGTAAGTTTAAACATTGTTTCCAGGTCTTCTCTTGAACTGGTGCCGGTGATACCTTCCCGCAATTCACTGATAAAAGGTCTGGAACTGACCTGTTTCCCGGCCAGTTTTTTACTGAGTTGTATGTTATTAAATTCTCC
Organism: uncultured bacterium; assembly: GCA_964438745.1. Classification (GTDB taxonomy): domain Bacteria; phylum Fidelibacterota; class UBA2242; order UBA2242; family JAFGTP01; genus JAFGTP01. The sequence continues at coordinate 1,050 of CAYTLS010000260.1, read as the reverse complement.
AGCACCGGACATATCCACCAGGCGGTCGGCATATTCGGCTGAGATAAACTCATCATCGCTGGCCAGCGAATGACCACCGGGACTGAATGAACTCATAATAATTTGATCATCTTTGAAATCTGTAATTTTGTAAAACACTTTAATGCCGTTGGATAATTCCAATTCAATTATTCCGACTTTTTCCCATGCCTTCGTTGAAACAACTTTCCCGGGATTTTCGATTTCAGACAGGAGGGGAGTGTCATCGACATCCTCTTCGTAGGGATCAACTTCCATTGATTTAACCTGATCAGTAATGGCAGCTAAATCTTCTTTTGAAGGATATTCCAATTCTTCTTTTTCAGGGCCGGTGACGATGACAACTCTATTTTCATCGGTTACCAATTCTTTTGCTTTTTGATTGACTTCCTTCAAAGTTATAGCGGGCAATAATTTCTGCACATGTACCCAGGACCATACAATTCCCGGTATTGGTTCTCCGGTCAAAAAATGGCTGGTATATTCACGTATATAGTAATCGGAGTTCGTTTTTTCCCGTTCATTGTAAGCTGTTTCATAACTTCTGAGGACTTTCTTTTTCATTCGTTCTAACTCATTTTGTAAGAAACCGTGTTCTTCAACCCGCTTAATCTCTTTCTGCAGCGTTTTCAACCCCCGTTCGATACCATCTTCATTGACAATAGCCGCAAAGCTGAAAAAATCCTTTACCCGAACAATATTGGATTGTCCTGCAAAGGCCGCGATAAAAGGCGGATCAGCCTCTTGTATCAGCTCCTGGTAACGGGCATTTAGCATTTGGGTGAAAAGGGTTGTAATTAAATTATTGCGATACCATTCCATGGTGGATTGATCCTGAGTATCATGTTTGATGTAAGTATAAACGGTCGTGCGGGACAATTCTTTATCGGTGGTAATAACGTATTTTGTCTCAGCATGGTCGGGAATCGGAAAAGTTTCCTTGGGCTTGGGATCCTCGGGATTAGTATTATCCTGAAAATATTTTTTGATCAATGCTTCGGTTTTTTCGATATCCAGATCACCAACTGCAAC
>CAYTLS010000259.1:0-4509 GCA_964438745.1 uncultured bacterium | reverse complement strand
TTGGGATCTTCCTGCATATCTTGCAACAACAAGTTGCTGATATTCCGTAAAACCTCCGGTTTATTGGGCAGAAAAGGCGGAATGGATAGGGCCCACTGGTAATCGGTTTCGTCCAACCCATAAGGACCGGCTTGTACGAGGTCACCATTATTAGTGAGCAGATCTCCATAGGGCGGTAGACTGTTTTTATCTTTCAGCCATTTATTAATGTTCTTTTCAAGCGTATTGGCTTTTGCCAAATATTCGGCTGATTTTTGATCATTATTGTTGGCGTATTCCATAGCCGCCAGCATCAGGTAAGTGCTGTAATTCAGATTGTTCATGTAAATGTCGTAGGAAAATACAATGGTGTCGCCTTCATGAGTGGCATAATATTTATTCGTCGGGCGTCCCACGGCATTATCCCAGCCAAATCCCCGGCTGCCGCTAAAAGGCGTCTCACAACGATGATAGCGCCCGAATAATCCTTTCTCTTCATCATAAACATGGGTTTCCAACCACGCCATCGCTTTTTCCAGTTTCAGTAAATATTCTCCGGATATATAACTTTTGTCACCGGTTTGCGTCCAGTAAGCAAAAGCCGGCCAGGTTGCGAAAAAGAGGCCGTCTTCCTCCCATTTCGTGATCGGTCCAGCCATTAATTGTCCAAAAAATTCACCTTCAGGTTCCTCGTAGCTGGTGTTGGGGTTCATGTTAGCGATTCTGACATGATCACCAGCTACTTTGGGCCAACCTGAATAGCACAGATGAGAAGTATTCATCCCACCATCTCTAAACCATAAGAGATAATAAATATATTGATTGGTAGAGCGCATAAATCCGCCATCCTGCATGGCAAGTGCAATACGTTTATTCTTGTCTAATAATTTTTGCATTTCCTGATGATTTTTTAACTGGAAATTTCCGGTAGTCAGGGCGGTAGCAACTTTTGCTTCATTTTTCGCCTTTAGTTCATCTTTGGACATGGTGGCAATTTCACGTGCCAGATCGTCAATATCTTCCTGCTCCAATTCTGAAGCAATCACGAGAAATTGTCCCGGCGCCATTTCCGCCCGGCAATAGGTACTGCGGCCTTCATCCCTGACCACCTGGTGCCTGAATGCGCCATCACCGTCACTGAGAATCGCAGCGAACTTGAAAGTCTTCCCCCGTTCTGAGTGACGGACTACAAATTCATTATCATTGTTTGCCAGGATTACATCTTCATTACCGGCCTTGAAATCTATAACACCATTGTCCTTTTCAAACCATAAAACAATGGCTGGTTTGTCCACCATATTAACAATATTTATTTTTTGATTTTGGTAATTGATAATCGAATGAAAGGGATCATAGTCACAATCGATAAAATCGCCAAATTTCTGATGAGCAAAATGTATATCAGCAAAGACATTGCAATGATCGTCACGATTTGAAAAATTCCGGTCCCGGTAATCCAGCGATTTCCAGGCTTGGGGCGAAATCCACAATTGCAAATCACTGCGATCCACACAATATTCGATGCGTATTCCATAACGATTTTGCATGAGGATAAAGGTTTCCGGGTATTGTACACCATATTGAGACGCATTCATGAACAGCAGGTTGTTTTGCCGGCTTTTTTCCTGTAAAAATGAGTCATGCTGATCATTTTGGGTACAGTTAAATAAGCACAAAAAGGAAAAAAACAGTAAAAGAGTTTGTATATTTTTTTGTGTTGCTCTCAAGAAATTCCCCTGATAAAAGGCTCCCTCATCTCGCCCGTGTTATACTGTTACGTACTATACTGTAATATATAAAAGTAGACCAGACAAAAAAAGGTTATTTTTGGTTTTTTTTAAGGGGATAGAAATGAAGGGATTATGAAAAATTAGGTATCATTTCTTTTTACTTGATTTTAATAAAAGCAGAACTTAAAGTATGACAAGAAATAAAACTCGTATATAACCAAATAAATTGTAATGGAAACAATGATAAAAGAAAAATTTAATTTACCATCAGAATATGCTAATTTTATTGCCATTTCCTATGCTAAGTCAACAACTGATAAGCACAAGAAGGTCAATGGTCAATTTTTTACACCTAAACAAATTTCTGATTTCATGGCAAATCTTGCTAAACCAATTTCTGACAAAATCTCTATCCTTGATCCTGGTTGTGGAACAGGGATACTTTCCTGCTCATTGATTGAAAAATTAGTATTTAATTTTAAAGTTAATGAAATTAATTTGACCCTTTACGAAACTGACGAGACTGTTTTAATATACACTGAATCTGTTACAGATTATCTCACTAAGTGGTTGAATGAAAGAAAAATTAAATTCACTTATACAATTAATAAGACAGACTTTGTTATAGATAATTCAGAAGCTTTTGACGAAAATTCGCTTTTTACAGTAGGACATATAAAAAGATTTGAATATATAATTTCAAATCCACCCTACTTTAAAATATCCAAATCCGACCAAAGAGCATCAATTGCTAAAGAGTTGGTTTATGGGCAACCAAATATTTATTCTATATTTATGGGGTTGTCAGCCAAACTGCTTAACAGTAAAGGCGAACTCATTTTCATCACCCCAAGGAGTTTTTCATCTGGCAATTATTTTAAAGCTTTTAGAAAAACATTTTTTAAAGATATTAGTATATCTGACATTCACATTTTCAAATCACGGAAAAAAATGTTTAAGAATTATAATGTATTGCAGGAAAATATAATTCTTAGAGCAACAAAGACCCAAAATACATCAATCAGGGTTACAGTTTCTGAGTGTGTTAAAGGACTGAAAAATCCAAAAGAAAATTACTATCCAACAAAAGAATTAATTGATTTAAAATCAAAAGATAAAATTTTGTTTATCCCATCAAATAAGAATGAATCTGACACAATCAAAATTTTCAGAAAGTGGGGTAACACATTAAATGATTACAATATTCAAATTTCAACTGGACCGGTCGTTGCTTTTCGCTGTACAGAATTTTTAAAAAGCGAAGGCCAAATAAAAGGGCCTATCGTTCCTTTATTTTGGCTTCATAACATCAAGGAAATGGAATTTGTTTATCCTTTAAAAAAAGGTGGTAAATCAAGCCTAATTAAAATAACAGAGGGTTCCAGAAAAGTTTTGCTCAAAAATAAAAACTACATTTTTCTAAGGCGCTTTAGTTCTAAGGACGACAAAAGCCGCTTAGTTTGTTGCCCTTATTTTGCTAGCCGTATTGATTCAGAAATGATAGGCGTAGAAAACCATATTAATTATATTCATCGTCCAAATGGTGATTTGAGTGAAAGTGAAATTTGGGGTATATCTGCTCTTTTTAGTAGTAGTTTATTTGATACTTTTTTCAGAACATTTAATGGAAATACTCAAGTTGGAGCATCAGAACTAAAGCAAATTAAAATGCCGCCACTTGAAGATATTAAGGTCATTGGTAATAAGGTTAAACAATCACAAAATCACCATAAAAACGCGATTGATAAAATTATACAAGAAGTACTTTTGGAAAGGTTTTATGTCAAAAATACAAGAATCTCAAACAATTTTGAAAGAGTTGGGGTTGCCAGTTTCCCAACAAAATGAAATATCCGGATATACACTTTTAGCACTTTGCAATATCAAAGAAACAGATAAATGGTCAAAAGCCTATAAACAAAGTCACGGAGTAACTAAAGGAATAATGGCCTTTATTTCGAAGAATTACAATAAGGAGTACGCACCAAATACGCGCGAAACTTTTAGAAGGCAAGTGCTCCATCAATTTGTACAGGCAGGAATAGTTGACTACAATCCTGACATTCCTGATTTACCAGTAAATAGCCCAAGAACTCATTATGCAATTACAGAAATTGCTTTGAAAACTATCAGGACATATAAAACACGAGGCTGGAAAAAAGCAAAGGAAAATTTCATAAAACAGGTTGGCAAACTAAAAGAAAAATATAGTAGAGGCCGAAAAATGTCAAGAGTTCCATTGAAACTTGCTAATGGAAAAATGTTGCTGCTATCTCCAGGAAAACACAATGAGGTTCAAGCGGCAATAATTGAAGAGTTTGCATCAAGATTTGCACAAGGTTCAAAATTACTTTATGTCGGAGATACCGAAAACAAATATATGCATATTGAAAAAGAAAAACTTCAGAGTATTGGTATTCCAATTACTGAACATAGTAAATTACCAGATGTTGTAATTTATGACGAAAATAAAAATTGGTTATACTTGATTGAAGCGGTTACTTCACATGGGCCTATGTCACCCAAGCGACTCGTCGAACTTGAAGAATTTCTAAAAGACTGCAATTCAGGAAAAATTTATGTTTCAGCATTCCCTGATTTTTCCGAATTTAAAAAACATACTAATAACATTGCATGGGACACTGAAGTTTGGATTATGAGTTTTCCTGAACATATGATTCATTTTAATGGTGATAGATTTTTAGGCCCGAGGTAATATGCGATTATTTAAAATCCAGTCAAACTGCCAAATCGCTTAAAAATCTCTTAAGTAAACCAATACAATTTTTTTTAGAAACTA
>CAYTLS010000258.1:0-4539 GCA_964438745.1 uncultured bacterium | reverse complement strand
ATTGCAATTACAGGGTCCCCCTAAATCCCCGGGTTAGATTCTTCCTCCCTACGATCGTACTAATGACAGATTATCACTGTCATTAGTACGATTGGCTCTGAGGCAACGAAGAGCCATGAGGAAGGACCTATCTGGGAATCGGTCAGAAGATCAATTACTGACCAGAGAAAAGCCAACTGTTAGGCAGGAGAAAAGCAAGTGAGTAAATACTAATATTTCTGCATAAATGTGAGAAGTGGATCAGTTGAAAACCTTTTCCAAAAGATTACCACTCAAGCGAAATATATCTACTTCCAGGGCCTTGATTTCAAAGCTCAGACTAATTAAGTTGTTTTTAACCTGTAATAAGGCTAACTGTGTTTGACGAAAATCGTATCCGTTGATTGCACCGGTTTCCAGTTGTTGTTGTGCTATTTGGAGAGATTGTTCAGCGGCTTCAAGGCTTTCCCGGGTCAACTGTAATTGATGATGGCCTGACTGATGAAGATTGATATGCTCGATAAGGCTGGCTTTGATAGTTAATTTAATGTCCTTTGTATTTAAAGAAGCATTTTCTTCTTCAATACGCGCATTGCGCACCTGAATATTTTCCTGGTTTCCGTTGTAAAGGTTGAAACGTACACGGATACCATATTGCGGACCATAATTTCTGGCGGACTCCACAAATCCAGCTTCACTGGTCTGATGTCTAAAGCTGTAATTTCCGAATAAACGTACTTCCGGATAACGGTCACCTGCTTCAAGACGTGTGTTTGTTTCTGCCAGAAGCTCTCTTAGCCGGGCTGCTTTTAAATCTTTATTATGTGTCAGAGCCTGATTGATTAAACTGTCTTTGGTTGAAATACTTCGGAACAATACTATCTCTTGAGGAGTAGGTATGCCGGCTTCAAGTTCACGGTTAATAATTCTGTTGATGCGCACCTCCAGATTTTGTACAAGGGTCTTCTGCTGAATTAACAGCGAACTATCTGTATGATAATCGACCAATGCCTGATTATGCAGCAAGGCATTTCCAGAACCAATTCGTCTTTTTTGTTTTTCAAGTTGAAGGCGGTATTCTGATACATCCAGCGATTTGCGGTAATTCTCAAGTATTTGTTTTTCTTTAATAAGCTGGTAATAGGCTTTGGAAACATCGCTTATGGTTTGCTCAATAAAGTACCTGGTATCCTGTGTTGTGAGTTGTTGCAAATATCCCAGTTGATCATGCCGGGCAAACATTTTAAATCCATCAAATATAAGCCAGTTAACTTCTACCATTGAATTCAGTGATGTGTTTCGTGCATTCGATCCACTTCTGGAATCGCCGGTATAAAATTCTGATCGCGAATTTTCAATGGACTGGCGATACTCACCTGTCAGATCAACCGATGGAAGAAAACCTGCATTGCCTAATGTGTTGTTGTTTTCTGCAATGGTTTCCTGATTTTGATAAATTTGAATATGATAATGCTCATCTAATGTCCTATTTACCAGGCTTTGCAGAGTAAAGGTCTCCTGGCTTACACCCCTGTCCGGGAAGGAGCACAAAATGATAATCAGGTAACTAAGATGGTATATTTTCTTCTTCGATAACATTTCGTTTTGTTTTACTTCCAATGTAGCTGTAAAGCGATGGGATGATAAAAAGGGTTAATACCAATGAGAACAACAAGCCACCGATAATGGCTATCCCCATGGGAATGCGGCTGTTGGATGCCTGCCCGATGGTAACAGCCAGTGGCAGCGCACCTAAAACAGTTGCCATGCTTGTCATTAATACGGGTCTGAATCGTTCTGAGGAAGCATTTATAATGGCTTCATCCATGGATTGGCCTTCATCTCTCTTTTGATTGATAAATTCAACGATTAATATTCCGTTTTTGGTTACAATACCCACCAGCACAATCATCCCGATCTGGCTAAAGATATTCAGGGTTTGACCGAAAATAAACAGGGCCATCATAGCGCCGGCTAATGCAAGAGGCACGGTGAACATAATGGTCAGCGGATCACGAAAACTCTCAAACTGACCTGATAATGTCAGATAGATCAGGATCAAGACAAACAGGAATACCAATAAGATATTTCCTGAACTTTCTACAAAGTCTTCGGATGTCCCGGCAAGAGCCGTGCTGAATGAGTTATCCAGTACCTCATCAGCGATTTGATCCATGATCTCAATGCCCTGGCCCAGTTTATAACCTTCGTTTAAGGAGGCTGAAACTGTAGCTGAGGTATACCGGTTGTATCGCAGTAATTGTGGTGGACGGCTATCATTGGTCAATGTAACAATATTATCCAGAGCCACCATTTCACCTGATGCATTACGTACCTTCATATTGGTGAGATCATGAGGTTCATCCCGATTTCTGCGATCGGCACGGGCCAATACATAATATTGTTTGCCATCCTTTATGAAATACCCAATGCGTTGTTCGCTGAAATAGGTCTGCAATGTTTCAGCCACATCACGTACGCTGATACCCATATCCTGCGCTTTATTCCGGTCGATATTAACGATTAACTCCGGTTTGGTAAATTTCAGGTCAATATCCACAATTTCAAAGGCGGGATGATTTCGGGCTTTTTCCATAAATTCGGGGATTACCTCTTTTAGTTTCTCGAGATTGGGAGCCTGCAGTACAAATTGTACAGGCAACCCGCCAAAACCACTGGAGCCAATGGTCGGCTCCTGTACTACGTAGGTTTGGGCAAAATTATAGGCATTCACTTTTTGACTTAATTCCCGGGCTACTTCCATTTGTGATCGTTCTCTTTGATTGGGAGGATAAAGTGCCAACCACATGAATCCGCGATTTATTGAAACCGATGAACCAAATCCGGGTGAAGTAACCGATAATAAATATTCTTTTTCAGGAATTGTATCCACCAGCTGAATGAGTTGTTCCTGGTATTCATCCATCATTTCATAGGATATTCCTTCAAGGGCGGTGGATATTAATCTAATTCGGCTTTTATCTTCCAGAGGGGCTAATTCTGACTGCAAACGGCTGTTAAAGAACCAGATCAAGCCCATTGTAACAAGGATGATCGGAAAAACCAACCATCTTCTTTGCATAAAAGAAGTTAACCATCCTTTGTAATGGCTCATGAGATAGTCGATGGGTTGTTTCAGGAAACGTAAAAAAGTATATTCCCGGGTTCTTTTTCTCAGCACCCTTGAACAGATCATAGGTGTTAACGATAATGAAACAAATGTGGATATGAGCACTGCACCGGCAACCACCATGGCAAACTCACGGAACAATCGTCCTGTTAATCCCTGTATAAAGAATATAGGGAGGAACACACAAATTAGGGTAATGGTAGTGGCAATGATAGCAAAGAAAACCTGCCGGGAGCCTTTAAATGCCGCCTGAATGGGTGAGTAGCCGTCTTCAATTCGCGAATATATGTTTTCCATCATCACAATGGCATCATCAACCACCAGACCTGTTGCCAGCAGCATGCCCAATAAGGTCAATACATTGATCGAATAACCGGCAAAGTAGAGGAAGGCAAAAGTCCCCGTCAGTGCAATGGGAATTGTGATAACAGGTATGATGGTAGTTCGGATGCTGCGCAGAAAAATGAAAATCACAAACAGAACAAGGAAAAATGCTATCAGGATGGTTGTCTGCACCTCCTGAATAGATTTCCGGATGGGACGAGTGGTATCCAGTCCAATTCCCAGTTTCAGGTCGGGGGGAAGATCTGGTTTCAACTGCTCAATCCGTTTGAATGCCTCATCCACAATTTCGATATAATTGGCACCGGGTTGCGGCTGAATGGCCACGCCAACCATGGGAATGCCGTGATTCCCCCGAAGAATGGATTTTTCATTTAATGCCGACAGCTCTGCCTGGCCAATATCTTTGATTCTTACCAGGCGTTGTCCTCGTTGGGCAACAATTAAATTATTGAATTCTTCAGCCGTATTTAATCTGCCATAGGTGCGAATGGTCAGATATCGATTATCTCCTTCAACCTGACCGGTTGGAAGCTCCAAATTCTGGTCATTCAATGCCTGACGAAGATCAGTAGGTGTGACCTGGTAAGCTTCCATTTTAGCTGGATCAAGAACCAGGCGCATTGAGTATTCCTTTTCACCCCATAAATAAACCTGGCTTACCCCTGGTATAGTTTGCATGCGTTCTGCAAAAACATTGTCGGCTATATCGGTTAATTCCAGTAAACTACGTTTATTGCTTTGCATGGTAATGGCCAGGATGGTCTGTGCATCAGCATCGGCTTTGGAAACAATGGGCGGATCAGCATCCGGAGGCAGGTTTCTCATTCCCTGTGAAACTTTATCACGCACATCATTGGCAGCATCGTCAAGATCCATGCCCAATTCAAACTCGACACGTATGCTACTCCGGCCATTCGAGCTGGTTGAGCTGATGGTTTTGATCCCGGCAACCCGGTTTATTTGTTCTTCAAGCGGTTCGGTGATCTGAGCCTCTATGATTTCCGCGTTGGCGCCCGTATAATCAGTACTAACCGTAATAACAGGCGGATCCACACTGGGAAATTCGCGTATACCCAGGGACAGAA
>CAYTLS010000257.1:3144-4559 GCA_964438745.1 uncultured bacterium | reverse complement strand
ATAACTATAATTTGATCCTGACCTTATTAGGGGAAGAATTTAATGGCCAGGTGCCAAAAATGATCAGGGATAAAAAAATTGATGGCCTGGTCGCGGTTGGGTACATGGATAAAAAATTTATTCAAATACTAAAGAATTATAAAATTTCTTCTGTTTTTGTTGATCCGGTGGACTATGATATTGATTACAAAAAGGTGGTGATTGATAATGAGCAGGGGGGATTTCTGGCAGCCAAACATCTTTTGGGAAAGGGCCATAAACGAATCGCCTTTGTTTCCGGAAATCTGCAACGGGCCAGTTTCCGTCTGCGCTTCGAAGGCTACAAAAAAGCCCTGGCTGTTGAAAATATTCCTGTCAATGATGAATTGGTCAAAACCGGCGGTATTGAAAGTGGTTATGAATTGACCCGGGAATTATTGACTATGAAAAATCCACCGTCGGCGATTTTTTATGGCAATGATACCAATGCATTATTGGGCTATAAGGCTATCAATGATGCAGGGCTGTCAATTTCTGATGATATCAGTGTTGTTGGATTTGATGATATCGCCATGGCAAAGTACTCCGATCCGCCGCTGACAACTATTAAGGTTTATAAGGAAGAAATCGGCTCCATCGCTGTTCGCAAATTACTGGAAGCTATTAATTCCGACGGCCCCGAAATTGCCGTAACCACAATCATGCCGGTTAAACTTGTCGAACGGGAATCGGTGAAAAAAATCTAATGCTCGCTTCATTTTTTGTACCTTTTACTATTCTATTATTTCAAAATTGGGTAATGAACTTTGAGTTCTTCCACATTCACCCAGGGTAATTCATCATAGGTGAGTACTTTTTCCGATTTGTAGGTATCAATCTCTTTTCTTCCAGGTTCATCCCACTTCATAAACCAGGCCCAATTTGTTTGGTTTTCCAGTATTTCTGGCGATGGTATTTCACCACATTCACCAATTGCAATGGGTTTGCCACTGGCCAGTTTTTGTAGTTTTTGATAATTTCTATCATTGAATCCCGTGGTATATACATCAGTTGCCAAAATATCAACATAAGCATCACCAGGATAATAATCCTTGTAACTGGTTACACCTTCTTTTAATTCATTGGCATTCCAAACCCAAATTAAATTGTTCAATTTGTGAAAATTGACAAAGCGGTCGTACATCATGCGATAGAGTTTCACATAGCCATCTTTTCCCGGTTTGCCACCCCACCAAAACCAGGAACCATTCATTTCATGGTAAGGCCGCCAGAGCACCGGCACCTCAGCATATTTTAATTGCTTCAGAAACCAGGCGATCACATCCACCTGGGATTTCCAGCGCTCATTCAGATTTGTGCCATCAGTAATTAGATCAGTCCATTGCTTATCCGAATGAGCGCTGGAAATCCCAGGTGGATGTGATCGCCTGGTTTCT
>CAYTLS010000257.1:0-3134 GCA_964438745.1 uncultured bacterium | reverse complement strand
TTTCCAGCGCTCATTCAATTCTGTGCCATCGGTGGTTAATTCTTTCCATTGAGCGTCGGTTAGGGCATATTCGGTATTGCCACAATTGACAAAAGGTTTAAAGGTTACCGGTTCATCATGAGTTGGAACCACCGCATGCCACATGATGGTATTTATGAATCCTTCATGATGACGTTTGATGGCATCATCCACGATCTGCTGACGATAGTTGATACCATCCCAGTATCCCGGATAGCTGAATCCAAAATCATAACCAACCATGGCGGGATATTTTCCGGTATGTCGATGGACTACAGAAAGACGGCTGGTGCCACGAATGGGCGCATTATGCTGGCCGGATAGCGTGTTTTCGCCGGAAATGGAATAAAGGTATTCCAGCATCTCAACAGCTTCCGGTGTGGCATTTGGATTGACTGGCCCAGGATTGTTTCCCGCGACTAGAAAAGAAATCGATAAAATACTTATAAAAATTGCTGTTGTTACATGTTTGAACATAATTCCCCCTATTTTAATTGGTTCATTTTTTCTGCATATTTTTTAATAACTCAATTTGGTTTGATAGTCACAATAACTCTTTTGTAACTTGACAATTGTGGTTCACCCCTGTCTGTAATTTTAAGAATAAAATGGGCGGTCAATTCATTATCAACTTCAGGAGTGGTAAAATGAGCTTTGTAAACATTTTCAGCTCCATTTGCTTTTATTTCTTCATTATATGAACCGGCTTCAGGATAATTAAACCATAAAAAACTAAAACTATCTCCATCAGGATCATAGGATTCAAACGCATCTAAAGTAAATCCTTCCCCTGCCTTTACCGTTATTTGTTCCGGATGGGATAAAACCGGTACAGGATTATGATTGGCTTCCTCAAATGACATTTCACACCAGTCCATACGAGCTGCAAAATCATTCTGGAATTCATCTCTCCAGCGCCAAATTGTTAATTTAAAACCAGTGAATACTTCTGTGCTTTGTTTTACTGTACGCCCGAATTCATTTGGAAGATAAGGTTTGTAGGTATCCACCGCATTAGTCCATATTTTTCTGGTTTCAGGCGCTATGTCAACAATCGAATGGCCATCTTTCAATTTTGTATAATCAGGCAGATAATATTCATAGCGGCCACCCCAACCGCCCCATTTAGGATTTTCCGGACTATTCAATCCATTTAAAATTAATGAAAGGAAAGCAGGTGTGTCACCTTCAACAGACCAGGCAACATCAGGGTATGCTGCCCCAAGCGGGCCATGACCCTGTTGAATATTTTTGGCAATCCAACTATTGCTAATTGTAGTATGGTCAATGCCTTTTATATAACTGGCACTAATTCCTGTCCAGGTAGCATTTCCATAATCATCGCCGGGACTAACAATATAAAATAGATCAGGGAATTTATTCCTGATCCAAATGCCACTATCATCCTGATCAGAAATTGTATAAACACGAAGTTTAGAAATTAAGCGTTTGGCTTCTTTTTTTGTTTTAGTCTTTTCTATTTTGTATAAGGCCTGGGCAAGAGTATTTACGCCACCCCAGGTTGATATCCATAAGGGACGGTTGTCTTTTTTCTCAAGCGTTTTTATAATCCATTCTGAGCCCTCAGAATCCATGCCTTCGCCAACACCTTTTAATCCGTACTTTGGCAATCCTCGCTTTACTAAAGGATATAATTTTTCTGCTTTTGGAAAATCCGGGTCGTGTTTTATCAAATTTGGCTGAATTTTTTCGTAGGCTTGAATAATTTTTGTTATTGACTGCGGATTGATCTGATCTGGCATCCAACAGGAGGTGGTGGCAATTAGTCCTTCAATATCTATTTCATTGGAATATAGCAAAATCCGAACTAACGATTGAGTATCGTCTGGATCAGCTTCAATGTCTGTTAATACAATTACTCTGTTTTTTTCTACTGTCTGGCTAAATAACTGGTTGACAACCATTAGCATAAGAATGAATATGAATAGTATTCTCATTATTCTTTTCTTTGAATGTTCACAAAAATCCATGGTATCTCCAATATTATATGATTTTGTATGAGTATTACATCTTAGTCCCAAACTTTATTATCCACTATCTCTAAGCCATTTGCAAATATTTCTGTTTATTTTAACGCATTCATTTTTTGAGCATATTTTTTCAATAGCTTAATTGTACTTTCATCGCCTGCAAACACTGCATTTCTACCCTGTGGCTCCTGCGGCGGATCACCTGTAAAATCATCACCATCACGCCACTTGGATTCATTTTTAACAGGATTGGCGGGACTGCCAAAGCCACCGAAAGCCCAAAAATTACTGCCCGCCATGGGGCCATCAACTTTGGCATTTTCATAGATCTTAGTGAAAAGCATGTTATAATATTTATCCCGATAAACGGTTGTGGCTTCCGGGGAATAGGAATGGTTATCCCGGGGAATTCCAAATTCTTCAATCACTAAGGGTTTATTGATTTTCGCTGCCATTTCAATGTGTTTGTCCAGATACTGATGAGCACTGTCAATTGCAATAGGATAGGTTTCTTCCGGATTTTTCGGGTCAAACCAACCCCAATTCAAAATCCAAAGGTGAGTGGTGGTATAATCAATATTTTTATAATTGTGAATCTCTTTAAATAATTTTTCAGAATTCAGGCTGCCGGCCAGCCCTTCATTCCCTGTGGAAACCAAATGGTTTTTATCATGACGCTTAATTAGGTCTGCCGTCTTTTTGACCCATTTTCGAAAGGCTTCAAAATTTTCCTTACCTTTTTCGCCTGCGCCGGGTCTGGGTTCATTGGCTAACTGCCATGACATTATAGCAGGATCATCTTTATAGTATTTGCCGGTAACGCTGTTTTTGCGGTTCACCAGCATTTTTATATAGTCGAAGTAATACTGTTGTGCTTTTTCATTGCTGTAGAGACGGGCGCTGAAATTCATAAAATCATTCCAGCCATATTCCGGTAAAAAGGGGTTGGGATTCCGCTCGCCGGTAGCCCATGAGACCAGCTGGGCAAAACCGCCCGACCATATCCAGTTATTTCCCAGGTAAATGACCGCCTTCATGTTTCGTTTATCCATTTCAGCCAGCAGAAAATCTAAACCAATTAACATATCCTCATTATAGACGCCCGGTTCCGGCTGAAAGACCGGT
>CAYTLS010000256.1:0-4566 GCA_964438745.1 uncultured bacterium | reverse complement strand
ACGACACTGATTTACAAAGATGCTGTGCCTGAACAAAATATCAATTTTGATGTAATCGAATTGCCCAATAAATTTGACGCCGTACCCAAATCCATCGAACTGGAAGAAGTTGAGACACCCAGCATTCAGGTGAAGGAATCCGGCGGTATTTCAACCACGCAGATATCTTTTAAAGTGTTGAACCAGATTGGACAACCGATCGATATAACAACCTATTTTGGGTTGAATGTCAATGTAGAATTACTCAGTGATCCGGGTGGCGGAACCCAGCTCTCCAATAGCAGTATTGAAACCAATAGCGATGGTATCGCCAAAACAACGCTTATCAGCGGAACCAATGCCGGTGTTGTGCAATTACGGGCATATTTTGATTATGACGGTGAAACCATCGAAATAAAGCCGGTGCCGGTCAATATCCATGCTGGATTACCTGCTTATTTTAATAAGTTACAGGCGGCAATGTTGAATGTACCGATTCCTTATTATGCGGTCCATGCTAATGAAGATATCAATGTCATCGCTCAGTTAGCAGATAAATATCAGAATATTATCAAAGAAGCCACAACAATATACTTTACATTGGAAGATGACGGCTATGACAATGGCGCGATCATGAATACCAGTGATGAAGGGACGACTGATGATCGGGGTATTACGAATGTAAGTTATTGGACACCGGATCATTTACCGGCAGATGAATGGGTAATGTTATATGGTAGCACTTCCGGTGAAGATGGCGTAGCTGTACTTGACTCCTTTCAATTGCTGCTGACCGGTGATCCGGTTATTAGTAATTTTGTACCGGCCAATGCTACCATTAACCAGGGCGGGAGCGAAACAATAGATTTTAAAGTCTGGGATGTCAATCAGCATCCCTTATCCGAAGGAACAACGCTGGATATAACAGTGACTCCTGATACATTGGCCTCGGTTACCCACAATTTTCCAGAAGACGGTATCGAGGATGTCCAGTTCGGCTCTACTGACTTTAGTTTCACTGTCACAGATAATCCCAGCAATACTTCCGGCGGCTCAATAACGGTAAAAATTTATGTTAGAAGCCGGAATGGTAACCTGACTGTTACTTATCCGGTTACTCTGAATGGTCTGTAAGATTAGTTAAAAAATATAAGATATAATAAATAAGGCCCTTTTTAAAAGGGCCTTATAATTATTGTGTTAAGGTTGTATTTATGACTTAATTATGAATCTTGTTTTCCAGGGTTTTGATCTTGTCACGAAATTCGGCGGCTAATTCATAATTTTCCGCATCTATCGCATCCTGCATCTTTAATTGATAATCATGGATTTTATCCAGTATATCAATATTGCTGGCAGGATTTTTTGATTTATTCTGTTTGCTCTCCATTACTTCAAGATCGAGTTTTTGTCCAGCTGCTTTCATAACCTGCTCCGTCACAAAAATCTCACTATTGGTTCTCAATCCAATGGCGATAGCGTCACTGGGTCGCGAATCTATTTGGATAACTTCATTTTTAGTATTGATATAATAAAGTTTGGCGTAAAAAGTATCATCCTGCAATTGTGTGATCACAATTTTATCAACTTTAAGGCCTTCCTTCTTAAGAATATTAGTCAGCAGATCGTGGGTCATTGGACGGGGCATTTTAATATTTTCAATACCCAATGCGATAGCCTGTGCTTCAAAGGTTCCAATAATAATGGGTAATTGTAGATCTTTTTCGCTGTCATGAAGAATAATCGCATAATTTTTAGACGGCGGGAAAAATATAATTTTTTTTATTTTGACGGGTATTAATTTATTTTTTAACATAATTGTTTTAATAGGTTTTAACTTTATAGTAGTAAAAATCTTTCAAAATTGAAAGTAACATATATGCATTTCTGCTATTCATTATTCTCCGCTCCAGCACCTGGCAATCTTCAGCAGAGATATTTTTGATCAGTTCATTGACCATTTGTAATACTGATGGAGCAATACTGACACTGCGGATACCACAGGCGATCAAGCCTGGTAAAGCGTAGCGGTCGCCCCCCATTTCTCCACAGACTGTTACCGGAATATTGTGTCTTTTTCCGCAGTCAGCAATTTTCTTGATAGCCTGAAATACTTTTGGATGGTAGTGATTATTGGTATTACTCTCATCCCGTTTTGTGCCCAATAAAAAATTTGCCAGGTCGTTGGTGCCGATACTGAAGAAAGAAACATTGTCAGCTAAGTCATCCAAAATCTCCAGAGATGCCTTCGTCTCGATCATACTGCCGATTTCCAGGTCACGACGAAATTCATGTCCTTCCTCCTCCAGTTCGATTTGGGATTCAGCCAGTATTTGTTTAGCCCGGTCAATTTCATCCAATGTCGATACCATGGGCAACATGATTTTTATCGCGCCAAATTTGCTGGCTCTTAACAATGCCCGAAACTGGGTTTTTAAAATATCCGGATTTTCCAGGCAAAACTGTAACCCACCCCAGGTTTCAAATTCTTTATCCTGATGAAACATGTTGAGGTCCAGAATTTCAATAAATTTATCACGACCAAAATCAAAGGTTCTGAAAATCAATGGAATTCCTTTGGACAGTTGGACCACTTTGCTATAAACTTTATACTGTGCTTCCTCATCGGGTAGTTTATTTTGCTCAATACTGATAAATTCGCTGCGAAAGAGTCCGATACCCTGAATATAATTGACATCCAACATTTGTAATTCTTCGGCAAATTCCAGATTCAGATAGATTCGAAAGGCCTGGTCGTCTTTTGTACGGGTTACAATTTCATCGACTTTAATATTCTTACTGGCGATAAATTCCTGTTCTTTCTTTTCATAATAATGGAGATCTTCCTGGCGCGGGTTCACCAGCACCGTTTCTTCCATAACATCCAAAACAGCATGATTGTAATCTCTTAGTTTATGAAAATCCTGGATTTCAGATAAATAAGGAATACGAAATGCTTTGGCAAGAATAGCTATATGGGAATCGGAACCGCCAACTTCTGTTATAATGCCGATAATATTGTCATGTCCTAACTGTAATAAGTCAGCCGGAGAAATACGGCGCCCCACAATAATGGTAGGCTCCTCAATAGTATCAATTATATAGGATTCATTTCCGGATAGGCGGTGTAGCATTCGTTTTTTTACATCGGCAATATCTGAATACCGCTCTCTGTGATAGGAAGAAAAACTTTTTTCAAGGATACTTTGATATTTATTAAATATTTGCGCATAACTTTGGGCGGCATTTTGTTTGTTTTTCCGAATGAGTTCTTTGACCTGGCTGATCACCATTTCATCTGATAAGACCATTTTCTGGCCTTCTATTATCTGTGCATGATCTTTGTCAAGATGTTTTAAAGCGATTTGTTTGATCCGTGTCAGTTCCTCAACGCAGGCATTAACCGCTTTGTCGAGTTTCTCAAACTCGCTCTCTATCTCCGATGCCTCAATCGGATAGTCAGGTATCTTGACCTTTTCATTATCAATAAATAAAAGAGGACCGATGGCTATTCCTTCAGATATTCTTTTTCCTTTGAGTAGAAGCATTTAATTATTCTGTATAAAATTTATTCTCTATAATATCAATTAATTTTTTCATCGCCTCTTGCTCATCAGGCCCATTGGTTTCCAATAGAATGGTTGCGCCGGGTTCCACTGCCAGAATTAACAATCCCATAATACTTTTTCCATTAACCCGTTCATCATTATAGGAAAGAAAAATGTCACTTTTAAATTTGCCGGCATTTTCTACAAAGATAGTGGCCGGTCTTGTGTGAATACCATGTTTGTTTTGTATCTCTATTTCTTTTTTGATCATACTATGATTTTCTCTTTTGTAAATACTGAATTAATCCAACTAAAGTTTCTCTTAGTTTTGGGGAAAATATATTTAATTCTTGTTTTGCTTCAAAAAGCAGATTTTTAATAGTTGCTTGTGATTTTTCAATACTGTGTGAGTCTAAAAAACTGTTGCGAATTTCTTTTATATTAGAGTTATTCCTGAGAAATGTCAAAAAATCTTTCTTTTTCGCAGGTTTCATTTCTGATAATGTCAGGATTATTGGGTAGGTTTTTTTGCCGGCAGCAAAATCACTTCCCAAACTTTTGCCCATTTTTTCGGAGTTGGAAAGAATTTCAAGCAGGTCGTCCTGAATCTGGAAGGCCTGGCCGGTTTTAATGGCGAAGTTTTCCAGTGCTTGTAATTCGTTACTGTTACAATCAGCAATCCAGCCACCGATTTTGCAGGACATTGCCAGCAATCGGGCGGTTTTTTTAGTGATCATGGTCAGGTATTCATCCAGGGAAACGTCCAGCCGGTTTTCAAACTCCATATCCAGGGCCTGCCCTTCGCATATTTCCATCATACCATCTGTAAATTCACGGCCGATTTTTTGTAAATTCGGCGAATTGGTGTCCATCAATAGTCTGAATGCCAGGGTGTTAATTGCATCACCGGAAAGGATTGCGGTGTTGACATCCCATTTTTTATGCAGGGTTGGCTGGCCTCGTCGCATCTCATCATTATCCATTATATCATCATGAACCAGTGTGTAAGTATGCAAAATCTCAAGAGCCAGAGCCGCCG
>CAYTLS010000255.1:0-4567 GCA_964438745.1 uncultured bacterium | reverse complement strand
AAAAGAAGATGTCACGAGATGATCTACTAACATCAATTGCCATAAAATTCCCGACCACTTATATTCCTAAATTTTATACCTACAATGACAAAACCGGTGGCGTTTCACCGATAGTTGACTTTGTACCGAAACGAGTCAAAGCCAATAAGCTTAAAAAATTATCAAATGATATATACCCGGAAAAACCATTGATCCCGCTGATGGATATCGCCCAAAACCGATATGTGGTAGAAATCATGCGGGGTTGTACACGAGGATGCCGATTTTGCCAGGCCGGAATGATTTACAGACCGGTCCGGGAAAGAAAGCCTGAAGCGATTGCGCAGCAGGTAAAAGAAAGTTTTCCAAACACGGGATATGACGAACTCTCTTTGTTGTCTCTCTCCACCTCTGACTATAACGGACTGGAAAAATCCGTTTGTCAGATCCTGGACGGAACGCAGCAAAACAGTATGTCCATATCCTTTCCATCAATGAGGCTGGACAGTTTTTCCGAAAAAGTCGCTGAATATGCCAAGCAAACCAAGAAATCCGGCCTGACCTTTGCTCCGGAAGCCGGATCTCAGCGGTTACGCAATGCCATCAACAAACAAATTTCAGAAGAGGAATTACTCAACTCTGTCAGAATCGCCCTGGACAACGGCTGGCAACTGGTGAAATTATATTTCATGATCGGCCTGCCGGGAGAGACCATGGATGATGTGTTGGCCATTGCCGACCTGGTGGAAAAAGTCTTAAAAGTTGGCGGCAAGCGGCTCAATGTCAACGTGACATTATCCAGTTTTATTCCAAAACCCTTTACCCCTTTTCAGTGGGAAGCACAGGATTCACCGGAACTCATACAGGAAAAAATCGATACTGTGAAGCCCGTTCTGCGGAGAATGAAAAGAGTAAAAGTCATGAGTAGGGATCCTCGCTACTCACAATTAGAAGGATTAATGTCCAGAGGTGATCGTAAACTCGGCCGGGTAATTTTGACAGCCTGGCAGCGCGGCGCTAAATTTGACAGCTGGCGCGAATTTTATAATTTTGACCTCTGGGAAGCCATTATGGATGAGCTGGGTTATAACCTGTCGGACTATACTGGCGCTCGTGATATTGACGCGCCGTTGCCCTGGGAAGTAATCGATCCGCTCATCAGCAAAAATTTTCTTCTCAAAGAAAGAGAAAAAGCCTTTGCTACACAGTTAACTCCCGATTGTCGTGAGGGCTGTGTCGGTTGTAATGTCTGTTTTGATGATCTGCAAATGGATCTCGTGGAGAATGAAAAAGGAAACAGTTTTGCCTTTGCAGAGAGGAACTCAGAACAGGAAGACCAAAAATTTCGTTATAGATTGAATTTTGTAAAAACCGGAGCCGCAAAATTCACCTCCCACCTTGATATTATTCGCATTTTTAAACAAGCGCTAAAAGGTGCCCAATTTGATCTATGTTATACCGGAGGATATAACAAAAAACCAAAAATTTCAGCAGGATTCCCTCTTCCCTATGCCTTTACATCGAATGATGAATATATTGAAGTATTTTTGAAACATCCTGTTGAAAATATTGACAAACAGCTGAATGAACACCTTCCTGAAGGATTACGAATCAAAAATTTTAGACAATTAGACTCAAGAGCAGCTTCGGTTTCTAATTTGGTGATTGGATTTATATATCAGGTCAGTTTTGTTGACGAACTACCTGCTACGGTCAAATCAGAGATTGAAGAAGTTCTGAATCAAAAAAATTTATGGATTGAGCGCATCAAAAAAGAGAAGACCAAAAAACTTGATGCCCGCAAATTTATTCAGTCTATCGAGCTCCATGACAATCAGATGGAAATGACACTCAATGTCATTGACGGTCGTACGGTAAAAGTTCATGAAATTCTCGATCTACTGAATCTTAGTGAAAAAAAACTCTATGTCCTCAGGAAAAAAACATTGTTCAAAGCGGAATTTTTCGACTAGACCGAATACCACTGGTCAGAAAAATTCTTGATAGTAATCAGTAATACAGGTATTCGTTATTTGAATTAGAAAAGAGGAAACCGGAAAATGAATAAGCGAATTTTGATAAGCAAAACCGCACGGGAAACACGGGTCGCTATTCACGAAAATGGGGAACTTGTCGATTTTTTTGTAGAAAATTTTGAAAGTACCCGTTCCGTAGGAAATATTTATAAAGGTGAAGTGGAAAATGTCATCAGTGGTATACAGGCCGCTTTTGTTGATATCGGATTAGAGAAGAATGCTTTTCTGCCCTTTGCCGAAGTTGGCGATCCAAAAACGGCCGGATCATTGGTCGGATATATTGAAGATGACAGCGCCGATGGAATTCATCGGAATACCAAGAAAAAAAGTCACCGGGACCTGAATAAAGTTAAATTAAAAAAAGGTCAGGAGATACTGGTTCAGGTCATCAAAGAACCCTTTGGCGAAAAAGGTGCCCGGGTCACCACGGACCTGAGTATTCCCGGACGCTTTATTGTGTTAGTCCCTTATGTTGACTATATCGGCGTCTCAAAAAAAATTAAAAGCAGATCAGAACGGGATGAATTGCGCGATATTGCCAAGGCCATAAAACCAGAGGGCATGGGCATTATTTTACGAACAGTAACCAAGGAAGCTGACCGGGAAGCACTGGAATCAGATCTGAACAATTTACTGGAAGAATGGGAACGGATCGAGGAAAAGGTCCGTCGCTCGCCGGTCAAAACCTGTGTCTACCAGGATATGTCCACCGCCTCATCAATTCTCCGCGATGCCATGTCCCGGGACATCACAAAAATTCTAGTGGACGATAAAAGTTTATACCGTCGCCTTTTGAGTTATGTAAAATCGGTGTCGCCGGAATATGCCAAAAAAGTCGAACTATACAAATCCAAAGTTCCCATGTTCGATCAATTGGGGGTTGAGAAGGAATTTCGGAAATCCCTGCGTAAAAAAGTCTGGCTGAAAAATGGCGGCTTTATTATTATTGAACATACGGAAGCTATGACAACCATTGATGTGAATAGCGGAAAATTCATCAGTAAATCCGACCACGAAAAAATTTCCCTGAAAACCAATATTCTGGCCTCCCAGGAAATCGCCAAACAATTACGGCTGCGGGATATTGGCGGCCTGATCGTGATCGATTATATCGACATGCAGAATCGCCCAAACCGTAAAAAAGTCTTTAATGAAATTCGTAAGGAATTAAAAAAGGATAAAGCGGCTGTTTCCATTCTGGAAATCTCTGATTTTGGCTTGCTGGAAATGACCCGCCAGCGCACCCGCCCCAATCTCCTGCATTCGGTCAGTGAACCCTGTCCGCTCTGTAAAGGCTCGGGACGAATTATGTCCAAGGGCAGCCTGGTCACCCAAATCGAAAGTTGGTTTCGCCGCTTCAAATATCAATCAAAAGAAAGACGGCTGGAACTTTATATTCACCCGGAAATTGCCAGCTACTTGCGCATGAATGAAAAAAATCTTATTCGCAAAATGCAGTGGAAGTATTTTATCAGAATTAAACTAAAAGAAGATTCCACCGTAAATATTGATGATTTCAAGGTCTTTTCCGTTAAAAATGGCGTGGAAATTACTGATAAATATTAATCTTGACATTAAAAATTCATTAGCTTAACTTTACCCGCCTTATTGAAAAGGAGAAAAGGATACAATGAAAAGAGAAAATTACGCAATCGCAGAAATCGCAGGTAAACAAGTTATTCTGGAGCCTGGCAAAAAAATTCGTGTTCCAAAGTTGGATTTGGAAGAAGGTGCTGAATATACAGCTGACAAAATTTTATATCTCAGAAATGGTGATGACGTAACCGTTGGACAGCCCTATCTTGAAGATAGCGCAATTAAAACAACTGTGGTTGGTCATGATAGAGAAGCCAAAATCATCGTTTATAAAAAACATCGCAGAAAACGTTACGATGTAAAAAAAGGCCACCGTCAGAATTATTCAGTCATTGAAGTTGAAAAATTTGCAAACTAATTTGCAATTAAAGAATTAAAAATCAGGAGTTATCATGGCTCATAAAAAAGGAATGGGAAGTACCAGCAATGGTCGCGACAGTATCGCAAAACGTCTGGGTGTCAAAAGATCAGCCGGTCAAAGCGTTTCCGCCGGATGTATTATCGTCCGTCAGCGCGGTACCAAAATTCATCCCGGTATCAATGTTGGTAAAGGCGGCGACGACACACTGTTTGCATTAACAGATGGTACAGTCAGTTTCGTAACCAAAGCAGGCAATAAAAAGTTCGCTAACGTTATGTAACCACTCCCAACAACAAAGGTTAAAAAAATTTAGTCCCGATTTTATCGGGACTTTTTTTATGTCTTTTTTTGATCAATCTCTATTAATCACAAAAACATGAATAATACCCACTACCTACTGATACATCTCTATCCAACCGGCATTATTTATAAAAATAAAAACAAGGTCCTCTTTGCGCGAAAAATTTGAATATATGAATAATTCAGGGTATAACTTGACTAAGTAATCCTGCTGAATTAATTTGGCAAAGCCACAAAATTTAGAATACTGCCTGTTGAACCGGATTTATCTACTGGTTCCTAAATTGTATTTGGG
>CAYTLS010000254.1:700-4573 GCA_964438745.1 uncultured bacterium | reverse complement strand
GCCGCGCGGTGCTGTGGGTGATGAAAGTTATGCTGTTTTTCGGGAAATGGTGGTGACTCATACCGGGCTGGAGAAAGGTAGCGTGATTGATTTTGAATACACATTGACCAGCGATGCCGGGTATTATCCCGGCTTGATGGGAGAAGTTGTATTCGCCAAAAATAACCCCGTTAAATCTTACACTGTAACCGTAATTGTTCCCAAAGAAATAGAATTGCGAACTGACGTGATTAATGGGAAAATCAAGCCGAAAGTAACAGAAAAAAGCGGTAATACAGTATACCGTTGGACTATCAATAATATCGACCCGGTATTAACTGAGCCCGGCCGTATTTCAGTTGATGAAAATCAGGCCAAACTAGTCTTCTCAACTTTTCAGGACTGGGATGCTCTCTTTGAATATTTTGCCGGAAATATTGATCAGTCTGAGCAATTCACTATAGCGATGCAGCAAAAAATCAATGACCTGACCGAAGGATTATCAAATCCTTTTGAAAATATCCAAAAAATCAGGGACTTCGTTGCTGACCAGACCGGAAGCGCCAGGCTTGCCCCGGCATTTACCGGCTACAAAATCAAGGATGCGATGAGTACTTACCAGGAAAACAGCGGCACTACACTGGACAAAGCGGTTTTATTGTCATCAATGCTGAATGTTGCCGGATTTGACGCCTATGTAAGTTTCGTGTCAAAATCAGCAAGTTTCAGTGATGCGGTTCCATCACTGAAACAATTTAATGATCTGGTAGTCACTACCCGCTGGACCAATGGCGAAACGCATATTCTGTCACCGGTTCATTCGCAAACCAATTCCCTGGATGCAGATCTCAGTGAAAAATATTTATTCCGTCTGGACAAAAAGTTAAAGAAAATCCAACCCATTAAATCTTTCAGTGAAAAAACCAATTTTCAGAAAATGATCTTGAATCTCGAATTATGTGAAGAATTGAAATTTTCCGGTAAAGGGACCGTTAATTTCGGAGGCAAATATCATCCCTATTATACCTTGAAAGATCAGGGGAAAGCCAGTATCGTCATAGGTGGCAGCCTTGGCAATTTAAACACTGCTAAGGAAAAAGTGACAATGCTGGATATGCAAGAAGCGACTGTTGTGGCTGATCTTTCAACTGATGAGATGGAAGTGGAAAACACCTACATCTATTGGGAACTGCCGGAATTCAGTCATGGCTTCAATAATAGCCATATCGTAACCGCTTTGACTGACCGGAAAACTACTCTGGATCTACAAAATCCTGTCACTGAGAAATATTGTTTCACCATTAAACTGCCGGAAAATGTCACACTGGCTTCCCCGGAATTCAAAGAATATGAAAAATGTAATATTGGTAATGTAACGGTGAAACTGGAAAAAGAGAATAATATCATCACCATAGAACGCGCGCTGGTAATTAAATCCGATCATGTGACACCGGAAAATTACCCTGAGTTTCGTAACATGATCAAAATCTGGGAAAATTCCAATTACCAACACCTTATTTTCAAAGTCTCAGAATAAATATCATAAATATCCTTGTAGGTCTTTAAGACCTGCAAGGATTTTTCAATCCTCCCATCCAAAACATTCAAAATCCACTCGATCATGCAGATCAAAACTGACCCCTTCATTTTCAAGTAATGATTTTTGCTCGTCATAACCGCTATTTTTTGGCAAACTGATTTTTCCCTGGGCATTGATAACCCGGTGCCAGGGAAGATTGTGGTTTTTGCTCATAGAATGAAGAATGCGGGCCACTTGCCGCGCATTGTGAGGATTGCCGGCTAATAAAGCAATTTGGCCGTATGTAGCGACTTTTCCTTTTGGAATATTTTTTATGATATTGATGGTTATTTGCGTGAATGTTTCCATTGTTATTGGGATATAGTTCTTAGGTCAGTGGTAATTTTTGGAAACTCATTTAGTAGTTTTCTATCAGTTGTATATAGTGGTAAATTGGTCTCATGTGCTAATGCAACAAATTCACAATCATAGGCTGAACAGTTTGAAACCTGAACCATTTCAAGTATTTTATCGGAATTAATTTCATATTCATTTTCAGCCATCAATTTTTCTGCTTCAGAAATTAAAAACCGCGCATTGTCAATTTTCATTGATCCCTGTCGAATATATAATGTTAATACATTGCGAAATTCGCTACGCCATAAGCGGGGGGCTACCCAGTGACTATCCTTTTTTAACAAAATTTCAGCGAACTTTGTATATTTTCCGGTTATAAAGAGGTACGCAATAACATTTGTGTCAACAACAATCATGGACGGCCTTGATTTTTTGCCATTTTTAAAAATTCATCAGTTAATTCCGGTGTTTTTAATTTATTTCGATATTCTGCTATTTTTTTAATTAATTCCTCAGGATCGACCTGTTTTTCAGTTAATGAATTTTGCAATCGATATAATACTTCTCCATTAATACTACGATAATTTTGAGCAGCACTTTTTTTTATCTGTTTGTATAAGTTATCGGGAATATTTTTTATTGTTATTGCTGGCATAATTATCTCCTTGATTCCATTTTGCAACCGTTTTGGAATTTAATGGTTTTGAATGGATTATTCAAGCTATTGCTACATACCTAAACTCTCTCTTGAAAATACCTGGGCGGAGAATATTTTGATCTCCGTATTTTTATCCTGCCAGGCATCCATTGGCAGGTTTGCCTTACGGCAGGTGTGCTGGAGGAATGTCTCCCGATCCCAGCCATAGTCCGTAGCAACCTGAGGCAATAACAGCCCCTGGTGAAAGCCCTGCTTAATGATAATACCGTGTTTACCCACTTCGATTTCTTCCACATTATCAATTTCATAGGGAACTGTTAAGACAGAAACTTCCACATCAATCTTATCCAATTCTGATTCTTCCACCGGGTTAAATCGCGGATCTCTCAGAGCAGCAGATTCACCCATTTCAATAATCGTCTCAAAGAGTGGGCGCACGGGTAGAATATAGCCGATGCAGCCGCGTAATTGATGGTTTTTATTCAGTGTGACAAAAGCGCCGCGTTTTTCCTTTGCAATTGTCGGTAAGTCCGCGGGAATATCCGGTTTTTCGTTTTTCACCGCACTTCTGACGGCTTCTTCGGCAAGTTTCAGAATTATTTTCTGCGTGTCTATTGTTAATAAGTTAGCGTTATCATTCATAGTTGATTCCTTTCCGTCATAAAAGGCCACAGCAGCGTAACCAACGACGCGATTCCTGGCCGCACCTTTGATATCACCACTGTTGGCATATTTTAAAATTTTAATTTCGTTGTTCCTGCCCATGGCGATCATTAATGCTGCAATACCGGCACCACCACAGGCCTCAAAATTATTTTGTTGCAGTTGATTGTAAAGTTGATCAGGCTTGTCGCTTTTTACGGCATGTAATAGCCGTTGGTCAATTTTTTTGCATGTTTCATAATCATGGTAATGGGAAAGATCGCTGGAGGTAATGATCAGAATATTTTCAGTCCGGCGTAATTGTTTCAGCTTTTTCCCCAGTAGATCAATTTTTTCATAATCATGGGTGCCGATAATGATGGGAATAATTGTGAAATTTTTCAGAACCCTTTGTATGAAAGGGAGCTGCACCTCGATCGCATGCTCGCCCGGCTGAAAAATATTTTCCTTGATATGGCCGATCTCATCCAGACGAATATCATTATTTTTTGAGATGAGTTGTTTTGCCAGAGTTTTATTGACGGGAACTTTACCCAGCGGTGTTTCATAAAAATCGCCGTCAAATACAGAAATGTAATCAAAAGAGACACGATGAGAGGGGGAAAGAATGATGATCGTTTCATAGTCATGATTTTCAATTTCTTTGTAAGCAGCCGCTGCAACATGCCCACTATAGTGATACCCGGCATGTGGCGTG
>CAYTLS010000254.1:0-690 GCA_964438745.1 uncultured bacterium | reverse complement strand
ATTGGCAAGTTTCCTGTTCCAGATAATACTGAATCCTTGACCGTAGTTTATCCTCATCTTCGCTGTAAAATCGGCCGGCGACTTCCGGCTTTCGTACTTGGGCCAGTAAATTGGCAGCTATGATCAAACCAATAAATAATTGTCTACTCATTGTTCTTTCTCCTTATGAAAAATATAAGGGTGAAGAGGTATGAATGCAAAAAAAAATTGGACAAAAGAAAATATTTGATTATTTTTAAAAATAACTGCATTAATTATTAATTACAGGACAAAATGATGAACACTCAAACCCTGCTCAAGAATGTCTTTGGTTTTACAAAATTTCGTGAAAACCAGGAAGCTATTATTGAGAGTATAATCAGTAAAAATGACACCCTGATCATTATGCCGACAGGTAGTGGAAAATCCCTTTGCTATCAGATACCGGCCCTGATTTTCGACGGACTAACTGTGGTTATTTCACCATTGATCTCCTTGATGAAAGATCAGGTTGGACAATTACGGGATTACGGTGTTGAGGCTGCTTTTTTAAATAGTTCGCTGCCTATGACTGAATATAATAAGGTAATAACAAATCTTAAGGCGGGAAAAATAAAATTACTCTATGTGGCACCGGAAACGCTGCTATTGCCGCGAACTGTGAAATTGCTGAAAGATGTTTCCGTGGATTGCTTTGCAGTAGATGAAGCC
>CAYTLS010000253.1:0-4581 GCA_964438745.1 uncultured bacterium | reverse complement strand
ATTGAAAAAGTAGCCGCGTTTTTTATATCCCAGAGAATGTTCACCCCAGCCGGGTAAAAGCACAGATTTCATAACATTTAACCGGGTTTCCTGAACGGTATATAGTTTCTCTTCTTTATTCTGAGAAAAACCCATGGATACTGAACTTATTAAGACTAAAATGATGAGAGGGATTAATCGCTTATTTTGCATGTTTACTCCTGAAGATTGTTAGGCCAATGAAAAACAACACCATTACTACGCAAAAAGATCCAATCCAGTTTCCGGTTTTGGTATAAAAAGTTTTATTTTTGCTAATAATAAGTTCTGTACTCAATTGTTTTTCTTCGCCGAATTTAGATTTTTTCAGCACCCGCCCGTAACTGTCAATGATCATGGATATACCGGTGTTGGCGGCCCGGACCACAGGAATCCGATTTTCCACCGCCCGGAATCTGGCAATATGGGCATGTAGATAGGGGGCCGATGTATTGCCGAACCAGGCATCATTGGTTACCACTGCCAGTAATTGTGATCCCTTTTTTACTCCTTTACGAATCAAATTTGAAAAGGATGATTCAAAGCATATTGCAGCAGTCATATCAAAGGAATATTGATCATCGGATAAATTGAAAAGGGTGATGTCGCGGCCGGCAATAAAATTTCCCTGACCGAGATTAAGTTTTTTCAAACTTTCAAAATGTTCGGACATCGGAATGTACTCACCAAAAGGCACCAGATGCATTTTTCGATATATGTCCGGTTTTGATTTTGGGGGATTCAGATAAAAAACGGAATTGTAAAATTCATATTCTTCTGTCTTATCATTAAAATTGTAATCCGGCGCTCCGGTTATCAGAATAATATTATTCTCTGCTGCGAATTCGTTAATATTTACTAAGGAATTCTGCCGATTGATACGCAGATAAGTGGGGACGGCGGTTTCCGGCCAGACTACCAGACGACTATTATTTTGGTCAATGCCTTCTTGACTGAGATCCAGTAGTTTCTCAATATTATCTTTAAACCTGGATTGCTCCCATTTACTGTTTGGATCAACATTGGGCTGAACAATGGTTACGGGTAATTTTTGGATGCCTTTAAAGTCAGCATCTCCTGCGGAACCATTGAGGACCACTAATCCATATAGTAGCGGAAAGATAAACAAAATGGCCAAAATACTGATGGGACGATTGCGATCCGTTTTCCAGTTTAATAGGACTAAAAATATCAACGCGTTGATCAGATAGAGCCAAAGACTCAGTCCAAAAGGTCCGGTAAATGAGATCATTTGTATTAATGCAAGATTTGTTGATTGGGTATAGCAGATGTTATTCCATGTAAAACCCAGCGTACCTAAAGCCCTTAGCCATTCCATTGCCGTCATCACAAAAGGAAATGACAGAATCGCTATTGTCTTGCTCGTCTTGCGACCAATATAACCGATAAGAGCGCCGGCTAAACCATAGAATAAGGCCAGAAAAAGTACTGAAGATAGCATCGAGAGCGAAGAGTAATACCATTGGGTTCCCTGATTGACAGCCAGCCAGTATAAAATTCCGAGATTTAGTGTGGCTCCATAAATAAATCCCTTCTCAAATCCCAGGTGAAAGTCATCTTTTAAAAAGGAATACAGCAAAGGGAGTAAAGCAAACCAGGCTAAAAATCCGGTTGGCAAAGGGGGGAATGCAAAAACCATGAGCAGGCCGGAAATTAAGGGCGCTAATCGTCGGGAACTTATTGTTTTTAGGGCATTATTTTTCATTGTTTTATTATATCCTGATTAAGAGAGAAATTAAAAATTAACCGCCTATTTTACAAAATAAACAATAAAAAAATAATTTTGGAAAATTCATGTAACATCCGGCATATGATAGATAGAAGGATATTCAGGTTAATTCAGGTTTTAATGAGACTAAAAAACCATGGCAACCGTTGATCCGGTTGCCATGGTTGGGATAAAATTTCAGTCAGAGATTTTGTTTAGTCCAGATCTTCCACCGGTTTTTTTAATGCTTCCTTGATTAAAATTCCCGGTTTAAAATGTGTTTTTCGTCTTGGAGGAACAAATACAATTTCATTTGTTCTTGGGTTTCTTGCTTTTGGTTTGGCTTTAGTTTGTTTGACTTCAAAAACGCCAAAGTTTCTGATTTCAATTCTCAATTCACGTTCATCCAAAGTCAGAATTTCCCGCAGACTTTGGAAAACACCGTTGACAACATCTTCGATTTCATGCATGTTTACATCGAGCTGTTTTGCCGTATGTTTAACGATGTCCTTTTTTGTAAATGTTTTTGCACGCTTACTCATAAGTTTTCCTCCTTATGTTTTATTTTCTCTCAACTGAAATAATTCCTTGTAATCGTCTCAGTTTGGCCAACACTTTTTTCAAATGTTTCAGATTCGATACTTCAATAACTAGATTGATATGGTTGATCGTATCATCAACATTGCCTTCAATTCTCAAAATATTGGTATTGGTTTCGGTTGTAATTCTTGTAATATCATTCAAAAGATTGCGTCGTTCCTGGCTGGTGATTTTAATATTTGAAGAAAAAGATTGCCGTTTGTCAACATCCCATTCCACATCGATCATACGTTCGTTTTTACCCACCAGGGCTGGTATGTTATTACAATAGTTGGTATGGACGATAATTCCGCGTCCCCGACTGATAAATCCGATAATCGGGTCACCGGGAATCGGGTGACAGCACTGAGCAAATTTTATCATCATGTTGCTCACGCCATGAACCCGTACACCTTTGGGATTTTTCCGTTTCAGACGGTTGATCCCGCTTTGGATTATATTTTCCGGTTTTTCCTTTTCTTCATCGGTAAATAATTTTTCATGGAGTTTTGTGGTGGTCAGTACGCCTTCACCAACATCGATATAAAGTTCGTCCAATGTATCATAGCCCAGTTTGTCATATTCTTTTTCAATTTTGGATAAATAGCCAAGCCCTTTATTTTTGCGGTTTTCTTTTTCCAGAATTTCCCGGCCCAATTGCAAACTGTCGAGTTTTTGGTTCTTTTTGATCCATTTTTTGATGGCGGTAATGGCTTTCGAGGTTTTGACGATTTTCAACCAGGCATAGCTGGGTTTTTTTACATCTGAGGTAATGACCTCTACTTTTTGCCCGCTTTTTAATTTTGTGTTCAGGGCGACCATTTTTCCGTCCACTTTCGCGCCGATGCAGCCATATCCCACTTCTGTATGAATCTCAAAGGCAAAATCAATAGGCGTTGAGCCAACAGGAAGCCGAATTAAATCACCCATGGGAGTAAACAGAAAAATTTCATCTTTGAACAGGTCAATTTTCAGAGCTTCCATGAATTCTTTGGAGTTTATGCTATCGGTTTTGAGCATATCCACCAGTTCGCGCAGCCAGACAACATATTTG
This sequence comes from uncultured bacterium, assembly GCA_964438745.1. Classification (GTDB taxonomy): domain Bacteria; phylum Fidelibacterota; class UBA2242; order UBA2242; family JAFGTP01; genus JAFGTP01. The sequence continues at coordinate 1,201 of CAYTLS010000253.1, read as the reverse complement.
TCAATATCGGTTGATTTACCTTCCTTGTATTTCCAGTGCGCGGCAATTCCCTCCTCCGCGACCTGATCCATCTCTCTGGTACGAATCTGTATTTCGACAATTTTCCCTTCGGGACCATAAACAGTAGTATGAATAGATTGGTAGTAGTTGGCTTTATGATTGGCTATATAATCTTTGAAACGCTCCATCACCGGTGTGAAAATTTTGTGGACCGAACCCAGGACTGTGTAGCATTCTTCAACAGAATCCACGATGACCCGAATGGCCAGTAAATCAAATATTTCTTCAAAGGGTTTGTTGCGAATTTTCATCTTGCGATAGATGGAGTAAAAATGTTTTGAACGCCCCTTGATAACTGCCTCAATATTTTGGCGATCCAGTTCTTTTTTTAAGGGTTCTGTAAAGGTGTTAATGTATTGTTCACGCCTGTTTTTACTTTCACGGATTCGTTTTTTTAAAAATTTGTAGGCATCATAATCCAGGGTTTTCAGAATCAGGTCTTCCAACTCAGCTCTTAATTTGTACATGCCCAGTCGGTGGGCCAGGGGCGCGTAAATTTCTTTGGTTTCCAGTGCGATCCGGCGCTGTTTCATTTTTGCCAGGGAGGAAATAGTGCGCATATTATGCAGCCGGTCAGCGAATTTGATGATCAGCACACGAATATCTTTGGCGACATTAAGCAGCATTTTTCGAAAATTATCAGCTTGCTTGTCTTCATGCGTTTTGAATTTGATGCCGCTGATTTTGGTGACCCCTTCCACCAATTTTGCAACTTCCGGAGAGATAATTTCGGCAATATCCTGAAAACTAATATCAGTATCCTCGATAACATCATGCAGAATTCCGCTGGCGACAGTGATAATATCCATATTCATTTCAGATAGGATAATGGCGGTTTGGTAAGGATGTTCAAAATAGGGTTCACCGGATTTTCTTTTTTGTCCCCGGTGTGCTTCGCGGGCGTATTTATAGGCTTTCCAGAGAAATTTTTCCTGCTCTTTGGTAATTGCAGACCCTTTGCCCCGTATTTCAAGCAGGGCATAAAATTTTTTCGGTTTGTGCTCCTGGTCTGAATTGGTTTTTATGATCAGATTGTCAACCATTAAAATCCCGGACTTTCTTCGATATCATGGTGGATTGCCATATTTTCGAAGCGCGCATATTTTTCAATAAAAACAGCATTGGCAGTACCGACAGGACC
>CAYTLS010000252.1:0-4607 GCA_964438745.1 uncultured bacterium | reverse complement strand
ATACCGGCCCCGTATTTTTGACCTATCCGGCCAAGATGGAAATCAACAAAATTATTGCTAAAGTGGCCACCGGAAAACCGGAATATGATTTTACTGCCGATGATGGTATTAAACATACTTTCTGGGTAATAGATGATCAGAAAAAAATTGACAAGTTGGTTGATCTTTTTGCAGAAATACCCAACACCTATGTTGCAGATGGCCATCACCGGTCCAAGTCTGCCGCCATGGTCGGCGAAATGAAAAAACAAGAGAACCCAAACCACACCGGGGAAGAAGAATATAACTGGTTTTTATCCGTGATCTTTCCCGACAGTCAGTTGAAAATTTTGGATTATAACCGGGTGGTGAAAGATCTGAATGGACTGAGCAACGATGCTTTTTTAGATAAAGTTTTAGAAAATTTTGAAGTAGCCCCGGTTTGCTGTATGAGTGAAGCGCAGCCCACAAAAAATGCTCAATTTGGCATGTATCTGGACGGTCAATGGTATTCTTTGGAAGCGAAGGAAAACACCTTTGATAAAAAGGACCCGGTGGATAGTCTGGATGTCTCTATTTTGTATAATAATCTGCTGGCACCGATTCTTAATATCGGTGACCCCCGTATAGATGACCGTATTGACTTTGTCGGCGGTATTCGGGGATTGGGCAGTCTCGAGAGAAGAGTGGACAGCGGACAAATGGCCGTTGCTTTTGCCATGTATCCCACATCAATACAGCAATTAATGAATATTGCCGACGCCGGTAAGATCATGCCACCAAAATCGACGTGGTTTGAACCAAAATTGAGAAGCGGACTCATCGTCCATGATCTGGAATAAATAGAGGTTTTTTTTGACAAAAGAAGGTTGTTTGTCAGACAACCTTCTTTTTTTTATTAAAAAAACTTGATTATCCAATAAGTTAATGATAAATTTCTCAGCCTATTATGAAGTTAAAACTAAGTTCTTTTAGTAAAGAAAAACAAATAGTTAGATCAAACCTCTCCCTGGAAAGCCTGGGATTGGATGAAAATGGTCTGACAGATCCTGTAAAAGTTGAAGTGATAACTGACAAAAATAATAGTTGTTTGACAGTTGAATGTAAGATAGAAGTAAATACAAAATATGATTGTGATCGCTGCCTGGAACCTTTTGATTCTGTATTACACACCAGTATCTCATTCATTATTACCAGTGATTCGCATATGAAAGCCGACACCGACGAGGTAATTTTTGTTACTTCCGGTGACGACGAAGTTGACATTACGAAAAAAATCAGAGACGCGATTTTACTTGCTGTTCCTTACAAAAAGGTTTGTTCCCCGGATTGCCAGGGACTTTGCTCCTCATGTGGTAAGAATTTAAATGAGGGGCCTTGTGATTGTAAGGATCAAAATATTGACCCGCGTTGGGAAAAATTAAAAAAATTAAAAAAAATGGAGGATTAATAAATTGGCATTACCAAAACGAAGAACTTCATTGTCTAACAAAAGAAAAAGACGAACACATTGGAAACTGACTGCGAAAACAGTTGCCACGTGTACCAACTGTAATGAACCTAAATTGCCACATAGAGCATGTCCCAGTTGCGGATATTATAAAGGCAGACAGGTCGTCGCAGCCAAAGAAGCGTAGAGAACAGGGTTCAAACCAATATTTTATTGCTTATTAAACAAATAGTTCCTATTTTCACATGAAATTAAATGTATTTGTTTTATAAGCAATTTTTTTTATAGGGGATTTTATGGATACAATAGTTCCGGCAATTACGGCCGTTGGAAAGTATGTGCCCGAAAAAGTTCTAACCAATAAAGACTTGGAAAAGATGGTAGATACCACTGATGAATGGATCACCAGCCGTACGCGTACCAAAGAACGCCGTATTGCCAGAGATGATCAGGCCTCTTCGGATCTGGCTGCAGAAGCCTTTAAGGATATGCAGGAAAAGTATAATGTAGATCCTGAAGAAATTGATATGATCATTGTACCGACAATTACACCGGATATGTTTTTTCCCTCCACAGCAGCGCTGATTCAGGGGAAGATTGGTGCAAAGAATGCCTGGGGCTATGATATCTCGGCAGCTTGCTCGGGTTTTGTTTATGCCCTGGAAATCGCATCCAGCCATATTAAAACAGGAAAATACAAAAAGATCCTGGTTTGTGGCGCTGAAAAAATGAGTACTATTACTGATTATGAAGACCGGAATACCTGCGTTCTTTTTGGTGATGGGGCCGGTGTGGTTCTAATCGAGCCGTCACAGGATACCAATGGCATTGTGGATATTGATCTTCACATGGACAGTGTTGGTACTGAATATCTTTATATGAAAGCCGGCGGTAGTAAACATCCGTCAACTCACGAAACAGTTGATAAGAAGTGGCATTATGTTTACCAGGATGGTCGTCCGGTCTATAAATATGCTGTCAGCCGTATGGTAAAAGTTGGTGTAGATATGGTGACTAAACATGGCTATACTGGCAAGGACTTGACGCTTTTTGTTCCCCATCAGGCCAATCAACGAATTATCGAAGCCTGCGCCAATCGCTTAAAACTCAGCGATGATCAGGTTATGTCCAATATTCATAAATATGCAAATACGACTGCCGCAACGATACCCTTGGGGTTGGCAGATGCTGTTGAAGAAGGACGGCTAAAAAAAGGTGACCTTGTATTGCTGACTGCTTTTGGTGGCGGTTTTACCTGGGGAGCAGTTCTCGTGAAATGGAGTATATAATGAGTAAAATTGCTTTTTTATTTCCCGGCCAGGCATCACAATCTGTTGGGATGGGAAATGACATATACAATAATATTGCTGAAAGTAAGGCGCTATATGATATTGCTGAAGAATTATTTGATGAGTTTTCTCTGATCAATATTTCCTTTAATGGCCCTTTAAAAGACCTGACAGAAACCAAAGTGACCCAACCGGCTATTTTTGTAAATTCTGTTAGCCTATATAAAGAATTGGAAAAAAAGGGGTATCAGCCGGATATGGTCGCCGGTCATAGTCTGGGTGAATATTCAGCACTGGTGTCTGCCGGCGTATTGAGTTTTGAAGAGGGCCTGAAGCTGGTGAAGGTACGGTCTGAGGAAATGCAGTCCGCCACTGAAGATTCAGAGGGCACGATGGCGGCAATAATCGGTCTCACTTATGATAAGGTTAAGGCGGTTATCGAAAACTCCGGAATTTCAGGGATCTGTCAAATCGCTAATTATAACTCACCCAAACAAATTGTGATCAGCGGAGCGGTTTCAGCCGTCCAGAGTATCATGATGGACCTGAAAGAAAACGGCGCAAAGCGGGCGATTGAACTGCCGGTAGGTGGTGCCTTTCATTCCCCGTTAATGGAAAGTGCGCGTCAGAAACTTCAGGAAGCATTGGAAAAAGCCAACTTTCAAAAGCCCCGGTTTCCCATTTATTCTAATGTAACCGGGACAGCTACAACCGATCCAAAAGAAATTAAACAGCGTCTGAATGCTCAGTTAACCGAACCGGTTTTGTGGGTAAATACCATTGAAAACATGCTGAATGACGGTGTTGGGAAGTTTGTGGAGGTTGGACCTGGAAAAGTTCTGCGCGGACTGGTGAAACGGATCAGGCGTGAAGCAGAACTGGAAGGGGTTTCCACTTTTGAAGATTTGGAGAAATTAGTATGAATTTAAAAGATAAAATATATATTGTAACCGGAAGTGGCCGGGGCATTGGCTTTGAGATTGCCAAAGCCTTTGCTGAAAAGGAATGCACTGTGGTCCTGTCTGATTACAATGAGGAATCGCTTATCAAAGCCACTGACGCTTTTGAAAAAGCCGGATACCAATTCAAAGCCATTGCCTGTGACATAACAAAAGAATCTCAGGTACAGAATTTGATCAAAACAACCATTGATGAATTCGGTAAAATTGACGGCCTGATCAATAATGCCGGTATCACCCGTGACAACCTGTTGATCAGAATGAAAAGTGAGCAGTGGGATTCAGTTATCGATACTAACTTAAAAGGTGTCTTTTTGGCAACAAAAACGGCAGCCAAATATTTTATGAAGCAAAGATATGGAAAAATTATTAATATCTCTTCGGTCGTAGGATTGACCGGTAACGCAGGACAGGCCAATTACGCTTCATCTAAGGCTGGTGTTATTGGGTTTACGAAGTCTGTGGCCCAGGAACTGGGGAGCAGGAATATCACAGTAAATGCTATTGCACCGGGTTTTATCGAAACAGAAATGACAGACAAATTAAATAATAAAGCAAAAGATGAATTTTTAAAAAACATACCTTTAAAACGCCCTGGAAAACCGGAAGATGTGGCCAATGCGGCTCTGTTTCTGGCGTCCTCCCTGTCCGATTATATCACCGGTCAGGTGTTGACGGTTGACGGCGGCATGGTAATGTAACCTAAATAGGAGGAAACAAAATGGATTATTTAGCAAAAGTAAAAGAAATTACAGCTGAAAAACTTGGTGTAGATGAATCAAAAGTCACAGAAAATGCTTCTTTTATTGATGATCTCGGTGCCGATTCTCTGGATACTGTAGAATTAATCATGAAAATGGAAGAAGATTTTGATCTGGATATTCCTGATGAGGAAGCAGAAAATCTGAAAACAGTCAAAGACGTAGTCAA
>CAYTLS010000251.1:0-4620 GCA_964438745.1 uncultured bacterium | reverse complement strand
CAGATGTCGTCGATTGATGGCAAAGGGTCACCCCCGGAATCGCCAGATTGTGACATAAAAAACACAGCCGCGCTACCTGCAGTTATACCGGCACCAATTAGAGCTGTTGCCAGTCGATGCTCATTCATCCATGTAAACAGGGTGCGCTTTTTTGCTTTTTGCAATTGCAGGTCCATCTCCAAAATTTTATCCTCCTGGACGACTCCTTCTTCTACCAGTTCTTTAAATCCTTTAGCATTACAGTGAAATGTATATAATCCGGCTGGCAAGGTATTAAATTGCTGCATACCAATCCACTCTTCGATAACTTTCCCTTCACGACTCATTGAAACAGAAGCATTCAGCGGTGATATACTGAATCTCAAACCACCGCTTATCATCTCCAGGTCATACACTTTATTGTATTCCTGATTTTCCCTGATTTCGATCCATTCAGAAATACGTCTGTATCCCGGCTTTATGATCTCAATTTTATAATTGCCAGCCCCCAATCGTATCTTTTCCATATTAGTATATTTATCTTTATTGATCATCAGGGTTGCATCCGCAGGCGTTGTAGTAATGGTTAAATAGCCGGATTCCACACCTTTATTAAACTGGAAATTAAAAGTATTGACTTTGCCCTCTTCTATTTTTATTGAATCGCTGATACTTTTATAGCCGGTCAATTTTAATTCAATAACATAGTCATCAGGAAATAGCCAGAGGCCACGGTCTGTTTTGCCTTTATCAATACCATTAATTTTAATTTCCGCTCCGGTTGGTTGTGAAGTGATCCGTACTTGGGCTAACTCTATTTCTTCCAATTCATACTTTAAGGGCGGCATTGTTTTTTTTACCTGAATAGTATCATAAATGGTTCTGTAGCCATACTTTTCAATTTTCAGTATATGATCTCCCAGAACAACCTCAACAGTACCATCAGAATTATGCTCCTGACCATCGAAATACAATGTTGCGTCTTCCGGATCAGTAATAATATAAACAGGATATTTTTTCTCGCCGGTCAGTTGTAATTCCCAAACTTCTCTTTCATCCAGATTTATACCTACTTCAGAAAGGATTATTTTTGTGGGAGCATATTCAGAATGATAAACCTCCAAGACCCGTTCATTGGCAGAGACATAAACAAGATCCTGTCCCGGAGAATCATCAACCTTGACAATGCCATTGTAGGATTTATATTTCAAGCCTTCCAGATTAGAAAGGACTTTGATGGCAGCACAATAGCGTCCATTCAAATCCCGCATCCCGACGATTTCATTCGGTAATTTTTGGGTTTCCCCTGATATTTGTAATTGATTTTTTTGAGCCAAAACAATGCCGGTGAAAATAAATATAAGCCAAACAGCCTTAAAGACCTTATAATTCATAGATCTTCCTTTTTAATGGAATTGTTTAATACTATACACAACAGGAATAAGTTAATATGTTTTTTTAAATCAATTTTTGCTTTAGCTCATATTTATAAAAAAAACAGTCTAATAATACTATCGACCCTCAGCAAAAAATCTATATAGATTAAAATAAATATAATATTAATACTTTACAGATTATTTTTCCAATTAAAACGGTATATTCCCGGCTGAGAAAAAAATTCTACTCTGTTACTGAATTTCTCAGCACCCCAATTTTTTCAATTTCAATTTCAATTGTATCCCCCGGATTAAGCGGGCCTACTCCGGCCGGAGTTCCGGTCATAATAATATCCCCCTGCTCGAGGGTGAAATTTTTTGAGACAAAAGAGATAATTTCAGGAATTTTAAAGATCATCGCACTGGTATTGGAACTCTGAACAATTTTGCCATTTAATCTCGCTTGGATCGTCAAATTTTGCGGATCAGGGAGTTGATCTTTTAATACCAGGTAAGGACCGACCGGGCCAAAGGTGTCAAAGGATTTGCCCCGAAACCAGCCGCTTTTATCACTGACCTGAATATTGCGCTGACTTACATCATTCATGCAAGTGTAGCCGAGCACATATTCCATGGCATCCTTCTCGTCTATCGCTTTGCATTGTTTACCGATTATCACAGCCAACTCTGCTTCATAATCGATTCGGGGTTGGTCAAAATCATATTGTTTGACAATTTGAGGGAATTGAATTTTTTCCTCGTGACCGATCAGCACATTTGGCGTTTTGTTAAACAGCACCGGTTCTTTCGGTATATCTTTTGTCCCCCCGGTCGCAGTTTGAGAAACGCTTTCCTTGATATGATCATGATAGTTCAACCCCAGGGCAATGATTTTTGTTGGCCTGACCGCATATTTTTCATTTGAATTCTTTATCGGCAGATATACCATAACTTCTCCTTTGAATATTGTTGGTATAAGTTATCAGGAAAAATCAAAAAAAGAAATTAAAAAACTTGACATTAATACTAATTAGTATTAAAATCTGATTATGAATAATAAAAGTAATTACAGTAAAAAAACCTTAGCCAACCTGAGAACACTTGTCATCCTTTCCAGAGCGACCCAAACAATTCATCGGCAGGAAGTTAAAACTATTCAGGACGCTGGCCTGACCGTTAGTCAATTCGGAGTTCTGGAGGTCTTATATCACAAGGGCCCCTTAAGAATATCAACTATAACGGAAAAAATTCTCTCAACCGGCGGCAATATGACTGTTGTTATTAATAACCTGGTGAAAGACAAACTAATCACAAAGTCCAAAGACCCCGGGGATAAAAGGGCAACCATTGTAAAACTAACCCGAAAAGGTAAAACACTAATGAGTCAATACTTTCCGCCTCATATTGAAAATATCAATCAGATTTTTTCCCCATTAAATGATAATGAAAAGCAGCAATTGACAGGATTGTTAAAGAAACTGGTGGGCAACCGGTAACTTTTTTTACACAAATAGTACTAATTAGTAATAAAAAAGGAAATTCAAAATGATTAAAAAAATTGATAGCAAAAATATGGGAAAAGGAAATTTTGAGTGGTTGAAAACCAATTATCATTTTTCTTTTGCCAATTATTATGATCCTCACAATATTGAATTTGGTTTTCTGCGCGTTTTAAACGATGATATTATCGCGCCAAAGTCAGGATTTGATATGCATCCCCACAGGAATATGGAAATTATCACCTATGTGGTTGCCGGTGAATTGACTCATCAAGATAGCGACGGACATAAAAGCCTTATCAAACGCGGTGAACTGCAATACATGAGTGCCGGCCGGGGCATTTATCACAGTGAATACAATCATAGTGATAAGCCCCTTCATCTTTTGCAGATTTGGATTAAGCCCGATCAAAACAATCTAATTCCCTCTTATGGGGAAACCGCGCTGCCTTTTGAAGAGCGCCATAATCAATGGCTCAAACTGGTCTCATCAAAAGCTGCAAATGATGCACCGGTGACGATTAATCAACAGGCCTCTGTTTATGTTACTTTCCTGGAATCAGGAAAAACATTAACAGGTGATATTGCTGATGATGAGATGGCTTATTTGATCCAGATTGAGGGTTCTTCAGTGATCAACAGAATTGAATTAGCTGTCAGGGATGCTATGGAAATATTATCAGAAAGTATAGATATCAAAGCAATAGAAAGTAGCCATATAATGTTAATAAAAATGAAAAAACAATTGGGATGATTTATCACCACCTTTAATAAGATTAAAAACTGCCGGTTACCTTAATTTTTATGTTTTTTATCATATCTGTCCTAAATAAATTATAGAAACAGTTAACTGCATTATTCATAAAAATATGAATAATGCCCGCTTCGCGCCGATACGTTTTCTCTGTCAGAAGCCGGATGTTCCATGAATATTACAATTCATCTGTTAATTGTCTTTTCCTTAACTTGTTAATTTTATTCGCTTTCCTTTAAAAAATTGAAAATTTATGAATAATTCAGATTAAGATACCAGAAAAAATGCTTTTAAGCAATTATTCAAATCAATTATTTTCATAACAATCAATCAGAAAGCCTATTAAGGGCTTAATTAATGTGAGTTCGAACTTAGTTTTTTTACCCAGAATTGTAGTCTTACACCCTCTGGCATCTCCCTTAATAAGGCTGTGTGAGAACCACCAATCTGTCACTCTGAGGCCACTCGAAGAGTGATTTCATAGTTAGGCTTATCGTCCAGAACTGTCGAGGATCGGATTCTCAAATAATCGTCTTCATAAATTAAAAACCTTCCAAAGATTCAATGAATGGTCGGAGAGATGGACAGCGTCCATTAGCTTTGTCCGATTGAGAAATCTTCGGAAGGTTTCCGTTGATGATGGCAGTATACTACAGAATAGAACTCTGTTTCCCCTTCAGGGAAATTCGAGGGGATTGCTGTTAGCCACTGGGTTTTACCCTGTGTTAAGCTGTGTTTCTCCTTCGGAGAAAAAAATATACACAGATTTGATCCAATAAAAAACAGGCTGCTTGTATAAGAACAGCCTATTTTTCAATAATCAATTATCCGGTCTAAAACTTAATTGTGTTTAGATATTTATCAACCAGCAGTCCGTTTTGCAATTCAAGATTGTATTTAAAATCTTCCTTGGCTTTAAAGCGAATGGTCAAAATGGTTGCATTACCTTCGATCGCAGGCTGGTCGCCAACATTTACAAAAGTAGGGTATAACACTCTATCTCCGTTGGTAT
>CAYTLS010000250.1:0-4651 GCA_964438745.1 uncultured bacterium | reverse complement strand
TCAAACTGATCCACCGAACGAAAATTCATAAAGCAATTGCCTATTATATGGCGGTTTGTATTATATCCACTGGATTTGGTATGATTAGAGGAGATGTAAATTATCTAACCGGTTTCTTCTTTTTATTGAAATATTTTCAATATTTTGTTGTCTTTTTAATGGTATTCTCCTATATCAAAAGCAAGGAAGACATTCAGCATTTTTATTATGCATTGTTGGCCACTTTTATTATTGTTGTGATCACAGCACTTGCTCAGATCCCGGGCGGCGATCGATTAACGGCTCCTTTTGAGGGCGAGGGAGGCGAGCCCAACACCCTGGGCGGATATTTACTCCTGATCATTGCTGTTAATCTGAGTATTATATTTTATAGTGATACCATTAAAAAATTATGGCTCAAACGATTGGTTTTATTGGTTACTATGGTTTCTGTGGTTCCCTTTTTACTGACCAATTCACGGGGATCATGGGTGGCCGGAATACCGGTGGCAATTTCATATATTATACTGCGAAAAAGTCGCAATATCACCCTGATGTTTGTCATGTTCTTGCTGGTATTATCACCCTTTTTATTGCCGAAGACAGTGATAAACCGGGTCACCTATACATTTCAGGAACAGCGGGGTTATGCCCGTACCCTGCAGGAAGAAGTGGGCGGTATTACCCTGGACACATCGGCATCAGAACGCTTACGGAGTTGGCGGGATGCTTTTCAGGCTTTACCCAAGCATATCATTTTTGGGTATGGTATCACCGGCTGGCGATTTTTGGATGCCCAATATATCCGGGTTTTAATTGAAACCGGTATAATCGGCCTGATTGCTTTTTTTTATCTTTTATATGCCCTGAGTTCAGAAATATGGCATGTCTATAAAACTACTCAGGACAATTTTTTCAAAGCACTCACCTTAGGATTATTTATTGGCATGATGGGCATTTTGTTTCATTGTATTGGAGCCAATACTTTCATTATTATTCGTATTATGGAGCCCTTCTATTTACTCTGTGGAATGGTCATAGCTGTCCCAAAAATAGAAGGCAGAAAGGATTTTTATGATGATCAACAGCAACGACAGCAAGAATTATTGCCCGAAAATCCGTGATGATCTTTTATTTAAGGAAATGGACGATGGCGGTGTCGTTTATATCCCGTCTACAGAGGAATGCCACTCACTGAATGCGACCTCCGCCTATATATGGGCACTATGTGATGGCAGGCATTCCGTAGATTCCATAATAGCAGCCATTAAAGAAGATTTCAACAAGTTTGATGTTTCCCCTGAAGATGCCGTAATCGACCTGCTGAAACAGCTACAAAATAAGAACCTGCTAGAGGATAAATGAAAAACTTTCAGATTTCATTCAATAATAATTCCATTGGTATCTCGGTTGCTGAGGAAATCGTTGCTTTAATTCATCAAAATATTTTCTCGGCTGTTATTTCTGAAAGCCATGGGCAACAATCTGTTTTTACAGTTCCACGTAAGAGTAATCGCTTCCATCTATTTCGTCAGCACCAGGAAATAGACATAACTGAGGAACCTCATAAACTGGTTCATACACTGGAGTGGAATATTGTTGATGAGTTAATAGAGAGAAGTTCCGGCGTTTTCCAAATTCATGGAGCAGCCCTCAATTATAGGGGAAAAAGTTATCTTTTCATCGGAAATCCGGGAAGCGGAAAAACCAGTTTGGCCATTTTATTATCAAAAATAGGCATGAATCTTTTGTCCGATGAAGTCAGTCTGGTGGATTTGCAAAATTATTGTGTCTATCCTTTTCCGCGTAATCTGATAATAAAACAGCATCTGTTAGAATTAATTTCAATACCAACTGATCAAGAGCCGTTAATAATCGAAGATAATAATAGTAAAAAAGAAAAAGCCTTTTTTTTACCTGTCAATCATTTTAACAGGAAAAATCAATTTCCATTAGATAAATTAGCCAAAATATTTTTTTTAGCACCTCACCAGGAAGTAGAATTCGATATTCAAATGATTGGTGAACATCAGGCCTTTAACCGGTTGATGCCTCAGCTTTTTAATATAGGCAGATTGCAAAATTTTCACGATAGTGTTATAAATTTGATTGCGACAATTCCGACTTATATATTAAAAGTCGGAAAACCATTATTATTGAACAACAACAGGCAACAAGAATTGCTAAACCAAATTACTAGTAAGGTGACTCAATGATAACGAATTTCAGAGGATTGCTCGATGATAAAGTCAGAATTGAAGCCTTCCAAAAAGCGATAAATGAACTAATCAGTCCCAACCATTCAGTACTGGAAATCGGCTCTGCTCTGGGGACCTATTCCTTATTTGCGGCCCGCCAAAATGCTCATAAAGTCTATGCTGTGGAAATGGATGATATCTATTATGCCGGTCTTGAGATTGCTAAGCGGAACGGATTATTAGACAAGATAAACTTTATCAAGGGAAAATCGACAGATATCGGTATTGATAAACAAGTGGATTTTATTATTATGGAAGATTATTCTCCCTTTTTCATTTATGAAAACCTGGAAAAAACCATTATCGACGCCCGCAACCGCTTTTTAAAACCTGATGGTAAATTTATCCCCAATGAGATTATTATGAAAGTTGCGCCGGTTGAAGCAACGTCGCTGCATAATCAGATCGATCTCTGGCAAAAAGAAAAAGATAGACTTTACGACATCAATTGGGACTATACCACCGAACTGGCCTTTAACCGGCCTTATTATGCCGAAACTCATCCATTAAAAATGCTCACACCAGTATCAACCATTAAAACAATTGATCTCTCCAAAGATTCAGACTTCCCCTTTGCTTACCAGACAGAAGTTGAGATTATTGAAGCCGGAATGCTTCATGGACTCGCCGGTTGGTGGGATACCTGGTTCACACCTGCACAATTTTTTTCCAATTCACCTGCGGAACCTACAAATACTTGGGGACAAATGTTTTTTCCTTTCCAATATCCAATTAAAGTTCAAAAAGGTGACCGGATCATCTTTCAGATACAGGTGTTGGAATCGAAAAAATCAGGCAATATCGATTTTAAATGGGAGGTCGAACATTCTTCTTCAATTCAAGAATATAATTCCCTGCGGGGAAGTTTTCTGCCATCCATGTCAGAGACCTCAAGAATTAACAAAAATCAATCTAAACTAAATGCCGAAGGTGAGATAGCCCATTATATTCTTAACTTACTGCATCAAGGTCTGGATGTTGATAAAATTGGCATAATGCTTGACAAAAAATTCGCTAATAGTCGTGTCAGCAGAGAAAAATGTCAGGAAATATTTGATCGCATTCTGAATCAGTTTGCATAATTATATAGGCCATTAAAACTCTCTAAATGGGAGTGACGTGGCGGAGCCGTGCCTGAACTATCCACAGACAATTTTCAATTAAGAATACAATGAACTTAACTTATTTTATTAATAACTACCCGACAAAGCATAAGATAATCATTCATGACGAATTGTTCGAAATGGTTAGATTGGGACATAAAATTAATTTAGTTGTCACTCATGGAGCCGGGAATCCTCTAAAAGAAAAAGTTCCCTTTGATATCATATATTTACAGAAAAAAATAAATCTTTCTTATATCATAAATTCTTTAGCAACATCATTTTTGAAGTCCAGCCGACATTTATCTCTCCTTATAAAAAATCTAGGAATAAAAACTGCCCTCATATATTTTTCCAATTACAAAAAATTTGGTAATCCCGACCGGGTACATGCCCATTTCGCAAATAATGCCGCTCTAAAAGCGATGTTGTTTTCGAAATTTAAAAATATTCCTTTTAGTTGTACCGGACATGGATCTGAAATATTATTATATCCAAAACCTTATTTAAAGGATATCATTTTAGCAGCAAAACCCTTTATCACAATTTCAAAATACAATAAAGAAATTTTAGAAAAAAAATATTCTCTGCCGCAAGACTTGATTCAAGTTAATTACTGCGGGGTCGATACACAGTTTTTTAAACCAAACCGGAAAAATCCCCCCGCAATATTTACAATCACATCAGTTACTGCCTTAAAAGCAATCAAGGGCCTTGAATATCTGATCATTGCCTGCGAATATCTAAAAAACGATGGTATTGTTTTTAATTGTGAAATTATTGGTGGTGGTAATCTTTTCGGAAAACATCAGAAGATGATAAAGGATTTAAAATTAGAAAACCATGTCAAACTTTTGGGCGCAAAATCACAGGAAGAAATAAAAAACAAACTGGATAATACATCTATATTTGTGCTGCCCAGTTTATCAGAAGGTATTCCTGTAGCCGTCATGGAGGCAATGTCTATGAAGTTGCCTGTAATCGCAACAGAAATTACAGGCCTCCCCGAGATTATAAAAGACCAGCAAACCGGTTTTCTTGTACCGCCGGAAAATGCCCGCAAACTTGCCCAAACCATTATATTCTTGTATCAACATCCGGAAATAATCCCCAAAATAGGAAAAGAAGCCCGGATTAGTATTCTTGAAAATTTTAATTTGGAAAAAAATGTCATCAGGTTTGAATCATTAATCTCTTAAAAATCATCTATTCCGCAAGTCTTGCCAAATGTCAATTAAAGTATCACTGGTTTTCAGGGAAATCAGCAGATAAAGTATTGGGAACAGGATCAATTTTAATCCAAAAGAGACT
>CAYTLS010000249.1:0-4659 GCA_964438745.1 uncultured bacterium | reverse complement strand
CTTCGGATATGTGTGTTTTCATTGCAGATATCTGATTATCATCATATATTTCAAACCTGCAAATGTCATTGGAACGGGTTTTTAAATTGTGTCCCACACAATCTTCACAGGGTTCATTATTATTGAAAAGATATTCATAACAGGTTTTGCCACGAATATCACCAAATTCTTTTTCAAAAGGCTTATTGATAAATAAAATTTTAAAGTTACCCACATCGGATAAGAATATATAGCTATCCATGGTATCAAAAATCGTCTGCAACCGTTTATTGATATTTTTCCTGGTGGATATATCCCGTACTGAGGAGAGGGCGTAGAAGGTGTTATTTTCTTTGTAAATATAGGATCTCACTTCGACTGGAATTAGCTCTCCGCTTTTCGCGATATGCTTCGTCTCAAAAAATATTTCACCTTCCTGAGTTGCACTGTCAAAAACTTCATGAATATTATTGGTTTCCTGCTTAATTTCATGATCAAAATCCGCCGGTGTCATGGTTAGAAATTCTTCCCGGCTATAGCCCAGCATACGCACCGCAGCTTCATTGATTTCTTCCAGGTTATCCGGCCGTCCGCCTGGTAATAGTTTGTGAAGGTAAAGAGCATCCCTGGAATTATTAAAAATATTTTTCAGGTGCTGTTCGCTGCCGGATATCTTTATTTCCGATAATTTTCGCTGGGTAATGTTTTCATGGGAAACCACCAGGTTTATCTGCTGCCGGTTATAAAACCGGGTTACTTTTAGTAAAAACCAGCGCTTGGTATCTTTGCTGTGGCAGGCATATTCTTTTTGATATATTTCTGATTGACCGTTTAGCACCGATTTAATACCTTGATATATTTCCTTCACTCCTTCACTGCCACGACCTTTGGAATTTTTGACTATATCCAGATAATTGACACCGATCGCATAGTTGGGCATTTTTAATCCGTTTGTATCAGCAAACTTTTTCCAGGCATCATTAACATTTACAATAATACCTTTTTCATTCAAAACCGCAATATGAGAATCCAGGGCATTCAGGGTGGAAAACAAAAAATCTTTGTATTCGGCGAGATTTTTTTCCGCTGCCAGTTTCTGCTGCCGCTGATAAATGCTATGAACAGCGTGGGAGATATCATCGGCCAATTCGTTGAAAAGGCTAATTTCATCCTGATCCCTGGAAAATTCCCTGGAAATTCCCGCATAGATATAGCCATAATTGTGATCCTGATATTTGAGCCGGCTGACAATTGCATGGGTAAATTCTATACTATTTTTTAAAATACATCCATTGCATTGAAAATCAGTATCAAGAATGATATAGTCTTTGGGTGAGTTTTTAAGTGTATTAACACAGGTCAAGTTTTTAGTCTTGATATTGTTTTTTTGGGCGAATTCCTCCATTACCGCGGAGGTGTTATCGTGATAGACCCGGAGTAGATTCTCGTCATCGGGATTATGAATCGAAATCCAGACATTGTAATACTCATGGGATTCCGTTAATGTGCTGCATATCTTGGGCAAAAGAATATTTAATTCACCTTCTTTGGCGATCAATTGGTTCACTTTTCGAATGGATTCCAGATTTCTGTTTAAGTGCATGATCTTCAGTTTGTTTTTTCGGGCTGTCGTTATATCGGATATTGAAAACTGAATTTCTCTGACGCCCTTTTCATTACTGGTAAAATTGGTTACTTTTTCAGCCCTGATTTCCACAAGGTAACCTTTGCCGTTAAAAAATATTTTAAGTTCAAGTTTCTTGTTCTGCGGCTGTTTAATGATTGATTTGATTCTGGAACGGTAGATTGATTTGTAGTCGTCATCAATGATATCCACAAAACTTTTGTTGGTTAATTCCAGCGGCGATATATCAAACATATTGGCAAAAGTAAGGTTGATTTTGCGGATTATGGAGTTGTAGTCAAGGATTACAAAGCCGACGGGGGAATTATTAAACAGGTGGTGATAATGATCTTTAAGGAGTGACAATTTATACTGGGCATCAACCAACTCCTCGTTTTGGATTTCCAGTTCTCTCTGATGAATATTCAGATCCAATGCCAGTTTTTTAGTTTCTTCAAGGGATAGATTTTTTATATGTTCTTCGTCAATATCAGAGATTTTTATATTGATGTCCGTTTTTTTCATTGAAAACCCTTATTTACAATTTGAACCAAAAAGTGCTGCCGGCGTCAGTATTATTATAGACACCGATTTCACCGCCATGGGCTTCGACTGCATATTTACAAAAGGTCAGCCCGAGTCCGGTTGAATATTTCTCCCCACCGGAGCGGGATTCCACTTGTCCAAATTTTTCAAAGATCTGCTGCCAGTATTTTTCCGGGATACCGGGGCCGTTATCGATGACCTTCACAACGACCCGGCTATTTTCTTTTGAGACATCAATAATGAGCCGGTCATTTTCATCGCTATGCTTTAGTGCGTTTGTAATCAGATTTTCAAGTACCCGTTCAATTTTATTTTTATCAATTGTCAAGGGTAATTTTTCAATTTCTGTTCTGAGCTCCAGTTTAATCTCTTTATTATTCGCGGCAAATAGACCCAGAGTATTTTCTATCATATCAATGAATTCTATTTCATTTTTCTGCAATTTCATTTCGCCTTTTTCAAATTTATTGATATCCAGCAGGGAACTGATCATTTCAATTAACCGATTGGACTGCTCGTCAATCACCGCAACCATTTTTTGCTGAACTTCATCCCCTGATTTCATGATCTGTGTCTTCAGAAGATCGATGTAGCCAACCATTCCCGAGAGCGGATTTCGCATATCGTGAACAATCATGTGGTTCAACTCATCATTTAATTTGTGTAATTCTTCTAATTTTTTGATGTGGTCTTTTTTTTCATCAAGCAATTTTTTCATAAAAATCGCATTCCTGGAGCGCAATAAAACATCTTTTGCATGGATTGGTTTGGATAGAAAATCAGTTGCCCCAATTTTCAGCCCCCGCGTTATATCTTCCCGGCTGTCAAGCGCAGTGATAAAAATGATTGGTATGGACAAGGTATCCGGATTACCCTTCAATTGTTCACATACTTCATAACCGGTCATATCCGGCATCATTATATCCAGCAAAATTAAATCAGGATCAAAAGCACTGGTGATTTCCAGGGCTTCGGCACCATTGCTTGCAGATTTGACTTTATGCCCGCTTTCAATAAGAATATCTTCTAATATTTCACGGTTGGTGAGCTCATCATCCACGATCAATACTTTTGCGGATGAAACATTTTTCTTAGTATATTCTATCATTTTTCCCCTATTTTACAGATATTTATTAATTTTTTTGATGATGCTTCTGGTGTTGATAGGTTTTGGCACCAGATCAGTAAAACCCTGTCTAAAAATATGATCAATATCAGAAGGCATTACGCTCGAGGTGACAGCAAGGATGGGAATGTGGTTTAATTCTTCATGGGAATGAATTTTGTCAGCAGCTTCGAAACCATTGATTCCCGGCAAAGCCAGATCCATCAGAATTAAATCAGGCTTATATCTATGGGCAATTTCAACCCCAATTTCGCCATTAATCGCAGACAGTACCTCGTAATTGTTGTAGTCCAGGATATCATTCAGCAGTTCTAAATTTAACTCATTATCTTCAATAATTAGTATCTTTTTCTTCATCATCCTCTGTAATTGCTTTTAATTCACTTCAAATATTGCAGACTTTATTATAAAATTCCAAGTTAAAATATCGGGATATCAGCCTATATCTTTAGTCTTTTGTAACAAAAATTTTAAAAAAGCCTCTGATTGTATAAATATATTTGAATATCTTGGTTAAAATCATTATTGTAAAATTAATCCCCAAATAAACAGGAGTTATTATGAGTACTATTAAAAATATTTCTGAAATTGCACAGAACTTGGGACTCATGGAGTCAGATCTGGAATTCTATGGTCCTTACAAAGCAAAAATAAAATACGATACAATCCTTGAAAAAGTAAAAGGCAAAAAGGGTAAATTGATCCTGGTTTCCGCGATTACCCCAACACCCGCCGGTGAAGGCAAAACCACAACCGCCATTGGCCTGTCTATCGGACTGAACCGGATTGGTAAAAAGTCTATCGTCACACTGCGTGAACCTTCAATGGGTCCATTGTTCGGTATGAAAGGAGGCGCGACCGGAGGTGGGAAAACCATTGTCGAACCCACCAATGATATTAATCTGCATTTCACCGGTGACCTGCATGCCATTGGCGCCGCGCACAATCTGATTTCAGCCGTTTTGGATAACCACATATTCCGTAAAAAGGAACCTATGGTTGATCCCCGCAGGATTCAGTGGAACCGTGTGATAGATATGAATGATCGCGCATTGCGGGATATTGTTACCGGACTTGGCGGGAAACGCAATGGTTTTCCCACGGAAAACAACTTTGGTATTACCGCGTCTTCGGAAATTATGGCGATTATGGGACTGGGCATTAGCTACAACGATTTGAGAGAAAAACTGGATAATATTTTATTGGGTTTTACCTTTAATAATGATCCGGTTTATCTGAAAGACCTGAAAATTACCGATTCTGTTATGGCGATCCTGAAGGATGCGTTCAAACCCAATATTGTACAAACCAGTGAACATACGCCGGCCTTTGTTCATGGCGGCCCCTTCGCCAATATTGCCCAGGGAACCTGTTCTGCTATCTC
>CAYTLS010000248.1:0-4665 GCA_964438745.1 uncultured bacterium | reverse complement strand
GATCTTCACAGTGTCATTCGAGATATTCAAAATGCCATTGACGCCAACGTAGAATTTCCGGAAAATTACTGGATCGAATATGGCGGACAGTTTGAAAGTGAAGCTCGGTCTTCCCGCATTATTTTGATCACATCATTGTTTGCAATTCTGATTATTTTCATGCTTCTTTATCAGGAGTTCAAATCTATGAAGACAGCCGGCATCATTATGCTGAACCTGCCACTGGCGATTATTGGTGGCATTTTTGCCATTCGATTTACCTCTGGAATTCTCAGTATTCCGGGACTGATTGGTTTTATTACGCTTTTTGGAATTGCCGCCCGCAATGGCATTCTGCTGGTGTCCCGCTTTGAGGTCTTACAGGAGGAAGGATACTGTTTGCGTCATTCCATCCTTGACGGCGCCAGTGAACGACTCAATCCAATTTTGATGACAGCATTGACAGCTGTATTTGCACTGGTGCCTTTGGCATTGGGCGGAGACCAGCCAGGGAATGAGATTCAGTCGCCCATGGCGATTGTGATCCTGGGTGGATTGATCACCTCCACATTTTTAAATATTTATGTGGTGCCCATCATTTACAGCATGTTCTGCTATAAAACAAAACGATATGAGGTTACTCAATGAAAAAAATAGGTATCAGTTTATTTATACTTGGATTCAATTTTCTTTTTGCGCAATCTTTCGACGGCATGGTTGGGCGGATTCTGGAGAACAACCAGGAATTAAAGGCAATCCGTTCCATGAATCGGTTGGAGGTGTTGCAGGCAAAAAATGAAATGCTTCCGGAAAATCCAGAACTGGAGCACGAGTTCAAGGAAAATAATAATTATGAGATCGGGGTTACCCAATCCTTCCGGTTCCCCACCTTTTATTATCATCAATATAAAAATCTGCAGTTAACAAGGGCGCAGCAGAAGGCGGTTTTTGCAGCTGCCCGGTTAAGAATCCTTGAGGAAGCCGGCGAATATCTTCACCGGTTGGCTTATTTGAACAGTCAGATTACAGTTCAGAAAGAACGTCTGGAAAAAGCAAGCCGGCTGTTACGTTACTTTGAAAAACAACTGGCCCAGGGCGAATCAACACAATTGGCAGTCAATGAAGCCAAAATATACCGTATCGGATATGAAAACAGGCTGAGTGATCTCCTCGCGCAAATGAATGAAGTAAAACATCATTTGAAAGTGCTGAATGGAGGAATTTCCCTGTCATCTGGTTTTCAAAGTATGAGATCCGTATCGGCTGAGCTCGATACCAGTGACTTAAAAGCCGATTACCTGATCAATAACCCTGCATTAGCTTTAGAAGCGGTGAATCAACAAATTGCTGCCCGCAATACAAAAATCGCCAGGCAAAGTTGGCTGCCGGATTTCCAGATTGGTGTCCACCGGGAAAAGGAGACCGGCCCGCTATTGCATTATGGCATATCATTACCCTTATGGAAAAATAAAAATAAATGTGACCGGGCGAAAGCAGCGCGGAATTATCACGAGTCAAACCAATTGCATATACAACAATCAATTTCCTCACAAATTGACCGGCTGTTAGAAGAATACAGATTACTAAAAATAAAATACAACACAAATCTGAAACTCCAGCAATCGCTCAATTCTGAGGAATTGCTGCTAAAAAGTATGCAGTTAGGTGAAATATCGGTGATAGATTATTTTACAGAATTGGAAAAATTGTACAGCTTTGAAGATGACCTTCGCAAAACTAAACGGGATCTGCAGATCGTAAAAGTGAAACTGACCAGTTTTCGTTTTTAATAAGAAGTTTTTTACTCACGGATTTACAGGATTACACGGATTATTAGTTTTAACTAAAAACTCAATCTATGGTCATCCTGTAAATCCGTTTTTATATTAGTTATCTCAGGATACTACCTCTTATCGCCGTAGCAATATCGGCATAATAAAAAGCGCTGCAATCATACAAGTGGCGACACCGATAAACAGGGCAGAACCCAAATGGCCGAAGCCACGAAAAGAGGCAAAGATCATGGAACCAAATCCCATCATGGTCGTCATTGAGGTAATCACAATAGCCCGACCGGTTGAGGCGTAAACCCTATAGATGCGATCATTGTCCTCTATTTCATAGCGATGTAATACATGGACACCGTAATCTATGCCAATACCAATGATCAGCGGTATGGCGGCAATATTTAAAATACTGATTTTCATACCAGTCAATCCCATTATGCCAAGCATCCAGAGCATTCCGATCAATAAAGGAACGATGGCTATCAACGCTTTCCTGATCGATCGAAAATCTAACCATAAAAGCAAAATCACCACAATTAAGGTGACCAAAGTAGCCCGTTTGCCATCTTCACCAAAAATTTTGATGAGGATATAAAAAATCGGTGGGGTGCCGGCAAAGCGCGGTGTAATTTCCTGCAATTGTTTTGTAAAGGATTCAAGATACTGAATATCCCAGACATTTCCCTTGGGGTAAATGGTAATCAGGTAGCGGGTTCCGTCTTTGCTGATATGTTTGTCCCTGACCATCTCGGGTAACATATTCAGGGTAATTATGGAGGTGTCCGCCATATTGATCGCAATTTTTTTGAAATTTTCACTAAAATCAAGCGCAAACTGTCCGAATCCCGCCGGCATATCTTCCTGATTATATAAATGGGTAATCAGTTGTGATAGATTTCCTTTCACCCCGGGTTTTTCAGGATGTCCCACCAGGCGCATTGCTTTTTCGTCAATCAGGTCCTGACCGCCGATAAATGCCAAGTCCTGCATTTCTATGATATTCATCTCCAACCGTTCCAATTCACTCAGAAAATGGTCATAATCTATGCGGGTGAAACTATTTTTGACCCTTTCACTTTTTATTCGATGATAAATTTCACTGATTATTTTTGCTCGTCGTTTCTGGTGGGATTTAACCGGAATATAATCGGTAATGGATTCCACCATGGATATCATGGATTTTTCCTTCAATGCGTCTGTTATCTGTGCATTTTCCTGCAATGATCCGGTTGTAATCATGGTGGCTTCAGAAGAAAGGTTGAATTTTTCCACGATCTCATCACCCATTTCAATGGCTGGCAAATTTTTCGGTTCAAGGTTTAACATATTGTAATCCATTTGTACCTGTATAATATAGTATCCCATAATTCCGGAAATAACCAGCACTATACCAGCCGAAATAAATCGGTGTTTTGCTATTCCTCTGGCAGAAAGCCCAAGACGGTGATATGAGAGGTCGATCTTTTTTTTCTTTTTTGACGAAGTGAAATATATTTCACGCAACACCAGTAATGGAGGTAAACTTAATAGGGTTGAAAACATTGTCATAAGAATCCCGGTTCCCGCCACAATGCCCAATTCCTGCATGCCATCACTGCGGGCCACAATTAAAGTCAAAAAGGCGACAGCAGTGGTTATGGCTCCGGTCATAATACCAGTACCTACTTTTGACATCGTATCCGCAATTGCAATTTCCGGTTTCCGGCCTTTGTTAATCATTTCGGTAAACACTGAAATAATATGAACTGAGAAATCAATTCCCAGCCCTACCAGAATCACAGCTACCATAGAAGTCATCATATTTAATTCACCGACGATTAACCAGGAAAGTCCCATAGTCCAGGTTACGCCCACAATCAGACTGATAAGTGCTAATACAGGACTTATCAACATTCGAAAGGAAATAGCGAAAATGACAAATACCGCCCCCAGCGCCATGTAGGTCAGCCGGGTGGAATCCTGCATCTGCGCCACAGTTTCTTCCGCTTGCATGGCAGCGCCACCGGCCAGACCGGCAGTCACATTGAATTGATCATCATAAGTATCAATAATTTCCTTAAGTGCATGACAGGTCACGAGTAACAAATCGGTTTCCATCATCTGAAAGGATGGCTCAACCCGCATGATCAGCATCTTACGGTCCGGTGAAATCATATATTCGGTGCCCAGGGTAATTGCTTCAGCAGCCTGTTTTCCCTTCCCTTTCGGACTGTTGGTCTTAATCGCTGCTGCCAGATTATTAGTCCAGGTTTCAACACCATCAAGCATCTCTACTGCTGAATTTTCCTGTTGGGTTGTCGATAATTTATCTTCCGACTGAATATATTCCTTTTCCAGGCTATTGTTAAAATTGGTGAGAAACTCAGACAAATTCGGATTCAGAAAAATGTCATAATTGTTTTCCAAATCACTCTCTTTCATGAGCATCAAACCATGATCACGAATAAAAGACTGATCAATCTTCAGATCAACCCGGCTTACCAGTTTGCCATCATGCTCAATCTTCCCGGAATTTATTTTATTCATTAGCCCAGCATATTCCTGCTGTAATTTATCAGAACCATAATCTTTGATCCAATTCTCTAATTCCTCAATATCTGCAACAATCGCTTCCGCAAAGGTAATCATATCTTCCCGGTTTCCTTCAACCGCTACGAAAATAGTATTCGCGCCATTAAATTCCTCAAAAATATAGTTATACTCTTTAACAATTGGATTATCTCCTGGAAGTAAATTGGAAAAACTGGTTGTCATCTCCAGATTGGAAGCCATCCAACCAAAGAGAACAGTCACTAACAGCAATATCAATAATAACCTGCCTGGTTTCTCACCGGCTATCTGTCCGATAAAATCAAATATTTTTTTTCGCATTTTATTATCCTTAATCGTTTTGTTTTTA